>JAIWOS010000018.1 GCA_020217265.1 Thiobacillus sp.
GCGGTGGCGCACGAGGACTTGCTCGCGCTCGCGAAAGGCGGCAGCGAGCGTCTCGGCGAAATACACGCTGCGGTGCTGGCCGCCGGTGCAGCCGATGGCGACGGTGAGGTAGGCGCGGTGGTCGCGGATGAAGCAGGGCAGCCAGCTTTCGACGAAACCGCGGATGTCGGCGAGCAGCGCCATCGCGTCGGCGCTTTGTTCGAGGAAGGCCTGCACCGGCGCATCGCGTCCGGTGAGCGGACGCAGCTCGGCGACGTAGTGCGGGTTGGGCAGGCAGCGCACGTCGAACACGAGGTCGGCGTCGAGCGGAATGCCGTGCTTGAAGCCGAAGGATTCGAACAAAAGCGTGATGCGCGAGCGGTCCTGGCCGACCAGATCCTTGATCCACAGCCGCAGCGCCGCGGCGGAGAGGTCGCTGGTGTCGATGCGGTGTGCGAGCGGCGCGACGTCGGCGAGCATTTCGCGTTCGAGCTGGATCGCCTCGGCCAGTGACACATTGTCGGAGGACAGCGGGTGACGCCGACGCGTTTCGGAAAAGCGTTTGACCAGCGACAGCGTCTTCGCTTCGAGGAAGATCACGCGCAGATCGTGGCCCGCGGCGCGCAGCATGTCGACCAGCGTGGGCAGCTGCGCGAAGCTCGCGCCGCTGCGCGCGTCGATGGCGATGGCAACGCGTTCGTAATGCTCGCGCTGCAGATGCTCGACCAGCGGCGTGAGCATGGCGAGCGGCAGGTTGTCGACGCAGTAATAGCCGATGTCTTCGAGCACGGCGATGGCGATGCTCTTGCCCGAACCCGACAAACCCGAAACCAGGACGATCTGCATGGGCGCCGCCATCATCCGTTGCCGTCGATGGCGGCCTGCTGGCGCAGGATGAACTGCTCGACCGGATTGATGCCGCGGCTCTTGAGGATGTGATTGCGCACCGCCACCTCGACCAGCACGGCAAGGTTGCGGCCGGCGGCGACGGGAACCCGCACCTTGGGAATGGCGACATCGAGCAGGGTTTCGGTCGAGGCGACCATGTCGAGGCGGTTGAGGCCGACTTCGCCGATTTCCTGCGGGTGGACGAGTTCGACGATGAGCTTGAGGTTCTTTTGCCGCTTCACCGCGGTTTCGCCGAACAGGTAGCGGATGTTGAGGATGCCCAGGCCGCGCACTTCGAGGAAGTCGCGCAGCAGCGGCGGGCAGGTGCCTTCCAGCGTTTCCGGCGCGACGTGCTTCAATTCGACCACGTCGTCGGCGACCAGGCGGTGGCCCCGCGTGATGAGTTCGAGCGCGAGTTCGCTCTTGCCGACGCCCGCGTCGCCTTTCAGCAGCACGCCCAGGCCCAGCACTTCGAGGAATACGCCGTGCACGGAATCGGTCTCGGCCAGCTCCTGCGTGAGGTAATGCCCGAGATGCGACATCAGGACAGGGCCGGCCAGCGGCGAGGTGAAGAGCGGCGTCTGGCTTTGCTCGGCGGCGTCGAGCAGGGCGGCGGGCACGGCCTCGCCATTGGCGACCATGATGGCGGCAAGCTCGGTCGAGAAAAGATGCCTGATGGCGTCCGCCAGGCCGGTTTCGGACAGACCGCGCAGATAATCCATCTCGGCGCAGCCAAGCACCTGCACGCGGTTGGGGTGGATGAAATTCAGGTGGCCGATGAGCGCGAGCGTCGGTTTCTGCACGGTCTCCGACGACAGCGTGCGTTGCCCGCCGGCGCGGCCGGCCACCCACGCGAGGCCGAGCTGCTCCGCCATGTCGCGGAACAGGGCCTCGACGCTGACGCGAGCGGGTTCGATCATGGGTGTGCGCCTAGCCCGACCAGGCGCCCAGCAGGGCGGCAAGCTCGGTGGGCGAGGCGACGTGCATCAGCTTGTCGCGCATGGTCTCGTCGCCGAACATCTGCGCCAGTTCGCCCAGGATTTGCAGGTGCTGCTCGTTGGCGTCCTTGGGCACCAGGAGCACGAAGGCCAGGGTCACGGGCTGGTTGTCCGGGGCGTCGAATTCGAGCGGCGTCTGCAGGCGGTAGAACGCGCCGCGCGCCTCCTTCATGCCCTTGATGCGGCCGTGCGGAATGGCGATGCCGCAGCCGAGCGCCGTGGAACCGAGGCGTTCGCGCTCGAACAGGCTGGTGAAAATGTCGGTCGATTTCAGGCCGTAGGCCCCGGCAAACAGGTCGGCGGCGTGTTCGAACAGTTTTTTCTTGCTGGTGAAGCTGAGATCCAGCAGGGTGGTGTCCGTGGTGACAAGGGGAGCGATGAGGTTCATGCCGGTAAGGGGCCGGCTCAGGGGGCCGGCGCGGGCGGATTATACGCCCGGGAACGCGGGGGCGCCCCGGGCGTGGCGCGCTTACAACGCGCTCAGGCGGCGCTTTCCGCCGATTGATGCTTGATGCCGCCGCTGTCCTGGTGGACGTCGGCGGTCTTTTCCTTATGTTTCACGATCTGTCGGTCCAGTTTGTCGGCCAGAAGGTCGATGGCGGCGTACATGTTGCCGTCTTCGCTGTGTGCGTGAAAATCGTGGCCTTTGACGTGCAGGGTGGCTTCCACTTTGTGCACCAGCTTTTCCACCTGCATGATGACCGTGACGTTGATGACATGGTCGAAGTGGCGTTTGACGCGTTCGAGTTTCTCGGCAACGTAAGCGCGAATGGCAGGGGTCACTTCCAGGTGATGGCCGGAAATCGTCAGGTTCATAGAGCCTCCAAAGTCTGCTGCGGTAAGCCGGAGGAACGGTTGCAGACCCGCCTCCGGGAGCGTTTCGTCGCGCTCGATTTCATTGTGGGACGAAAGCGGGGGACATTCAAGCGAGCGGTCCCAAATGCCTGGGCGGTCAGAGGGTGCGCCGCATGTTGGCCGGCGGGATTTGCAGCGATTCGCGGTACTTGGCGACAGTGCGGCGGGCGACGACGATGCCCTGCTGGCCCAGCACTTCGGCAAGCTGGCCGTCGGACAGCGGTTTCTTGCCGTTTTCGGCGGCGATCAGCTGCTTGATCAGGGCGCGGATCGCGGTGGACGAGCAGGCGCCGCCGTTGTCGGTGGCGACGTGGCTGCCGAAGAAATACTTGAGTTCGTAGAGCCCGCGCGGCGTCATCATGAATTTTTGCGTGGTGACGCGCGAGATGGTCGATTCGTGCAGTTCGACCGCGTCGGCGATTTCGCGCAGCACCAGCGGACGCATCGCGACTTCGCCGTGTTCGAAGAAGTGCTTCTGGCGGTCGACGATGGCCTGCGAGACGCGCAGGATGGTGTCGAAGCGCTGCTGCACGTTCTTGATCAGCCAGCGCGCTTCCTGCAACTGGCTGGCGAGCTGGCTGCCGCCGGATTCGCGGTGGCGCGCGAGGATGTCGGCGTACACGCGGTTGACGCGCAGCTTGGGCATGGCGTCGGCGTTGAGGCTGGCGATCCACATGCCCTTGACCTTGCGCACGTAGACGTCGGGGATGACGTAATGGGTTTCGTCCGCGCTGAACGCCGAGCCGGGGCGCGGGTTGAGCGACAGGATGAGGGCGCGCGCGGCGCGCAGCATGGCGTCGTCGATGCCGAGCATTTTCTTCAGCTTGCCGACGTCGCGTGCGGCGAGCAGATCGAGGTAGTGCGCGGTGAGCCGCATGGCGGTGTCGCGCGCCGGCGTGTCGGCCGGCAGGGCGCGCAGTTGCAGCGTGAGGCATTCGGCCAGGTTGCGCGCGCCGACCCCGGTCGGATCCATGTTCTGCAGGTGTTTCAGCGCGGTCTCGACTTCTTCGGGCTCGAGCTCTTCGAGTTCCCCGGCAAGGCTGGCAGTAATGTCGGCCAGCGGCTGGGTGAGGAAGCCGGCGTCGTCGAGATCGTCGATCAGCGCCGCGACCAGGGTGCGGTCGCGTGCGCCGAGCGGGCTGACGATGAGCTGGTTGAGCAGGTGCTCGCGCAGGCTGGCGCCAGTGACGGCCCCCTGCGCGTAATCGCCGTCTTCGTCCTCGCTGCCGGCGCCGCTGTAATCGTTCCAGTCGGCGTCGTCGAGCGTGGCGGCGGGTTCGGCCTCGGCGCCGTCTGCCTGTTGCGGGGTTTCCAGGCTCTGCGCCTCGGCTTCGGCGGTGTGCGCCGGCGCCTCGGCGGCAACGGGGCCGGCTTCGTCCTCGTCTGCGCGCTCGAGCAGGGGGTTGTCCTGCAGCATCTGCTCCAGCTCCTGGTTCAGTTCGAGCGTGGACAGCTGCAACAGCCGGATCGACTGCTGCAGTTGCGGCGTCAGCGTGAGGTGTTGACCGAGCTTGAGTTGGAGGCTGTGCTTCATGAAACTTGACTACGGCAAGAACTATGCCGACTTGAGTCAAGTGTAGCGCGATTCGATTCCGCGCGCTGCAAGACGGGCGGGCGAGACGAAAATTTACGCGGCGCGGGCCGCTCAGAGACGGAAGTTTTCTCCGAGATAAACCTTGCGCGCGCTGTCGTTCTGGATGATCTCTTCGGGGGTGCCGGCGGTGAGTACGCGGCCTTCGTTGATGATGTAGGCGCGGTCGCAGATGCCGAGCGTTTCGCGCACGTTGTGGTCGGTGATGAGCACGCCGATGTCGCGTTCGATGAGGAAATGCACCAGTTTCTGGATGTCGAGCACCGCGATGGGGTCGACCCCGGCGAAAGGCTCGTCCAGCAGGACGAAGCGCGGGTTGATTGCCAGCGCGCGGGCGATTTCCACCCGCCGCCGCTCGCCGCCGGACAGGCTGACGGCGGCTGCGTCGCGCAGATGGGCGATGTGCAGGTCTTCCAGCAGGTTTTCCAGGTGCTCGCGGCGCTCGTCCTTGCTGTAGTGCTTGAGTTCGAGGATGGCCTCGATGTTTTCGGCGACGCTCAACTTGCGGAAGATCGAGGGTTCCTGCGGCAGGTAAGACAGCCCCAGGCGCGCGCGACGGTGTATCGCCATGTGCGTGAGGTCGTGTTCGTCGAGCGTGACCCGTCCGCCGTCCGTCGCCACCAGCCCCACCACCATGTAGAAGCAGGTCGTCTTGCCCGCCCCGTTGGGGCCGAGCAGGCCGACGACCTCGCCGCTGCCGACGTCGAAGGAGACGTCGTGGACAACCGTGCGCTTGCCGTAGATTTTCCTGAGGCCCTGGGCGACGATGCGGCTCATGGCTTGGCAGCGGGTTGCTCGGTGCGCGGCTTGGGGCGGATGACCGCACGCACGCGGCCGGCCGGGGTTTGCGCGTTGGGCTGGCCAACCACCTTGTAAAACTCGGTGTTGGCGTTGTACGAAATCTGGGCGCCGCGCAGTTCGTCGGTGCCGCGCCGCAGTCTGGCCTGGCCGATGAGTTCGAGCTGGCTGGTGCCGCTGTTGTATTCGATGCGGTCGGCGAAGCCCTCGATGAGCTCGTCGCGTCCGTCCAGCTTCTGGCGGAAGGCGACCGGCCGGCCGGTGGCGACGACCCGGTCGAGGCCGCCGGCGTTCTGCGTGACCTGCACGCGATCGGCGCGCAGCATGAGCGTGCCCTGGCTGAGAATGACATTGCCTTCGTACACGCTCAGCTTGCGGATGTCGTCGAGCGTGACGGTGTCGGCTTCGAGATTGACCGGCTTGTCGCGGTCGGCCTTCTCGGCGAAGGCCGGCGAAAACGCGAGGCCGAGGCACAGCGCGACGGCCAGGCGGGCGGAAAATAGTTTCATGGCGTTCATTTTGCCTTGGCAATATAACGGGCTTTCACCCGTCCTGTCAGTTTGACGATGCGCGGTCCGGCGCGGTATTCCATCGCCCCGGCGTGCAGCGCCATCGTTTTGTCGGTGACTTCCACGGCGCCGGGCGCGCGCAGCAGCTTGCGCTCCGGGTAGACCAGCAGGCGGGCCGTGGTGAGGGTCATGGCCGACTGGCCGGGGCGCGCCTCGCGCATCACCCGCACGTCGCCGAAGAGGTCGACTTCGTTGCCGTCGGGCGAGACCGTGGCCGCGCGTGCCGCCGCGCTGAGTTCGCCCGCCTGTTTGTCGATCTGGATGAAGCGCGGCGATTCCAGCTCGGTACGCTTGCTGCCGGTGTAATGCTTGAGGCGTGCGGCAGACAGGCGGAATTCGGGATTGCCCAAGGCGTCGGTGCGCAGGGCGTCGAAATCCTCCATGATGCCTTCGGGGTCGACCTTGTCGGAGGTGGTGTCGGTCCCGGGCGCCTGTACCGAACGCTCGATCCAGAAGCTCAAGCCCGCCAGCACCAGCAGGATGACGAGCGGCAGCCACAGCGATCCGCGATCGATCATGCGGCGAGCCCGGCGGCCACGATCATTTCAGGTAGGGCGCGAGCGCGGCGTCGAGCGTACCCTGGGCGCGCATCAGGAATTCGCAGGCCTCGCGCACCGCGCCGCGGCCGGCTTCGCGCACCGTGATGTAATGGCTGTGCGCCTTCACCAGATCGGGCGCGGCCGGCACGGTGATCGCCAGGCCCGCGCGCCGCATCACCGGCAGGTCGACCACGTCGTCGCCCATGTAGGCGGTGGCCTCGCAGGCGATGTTCAATTCGCGGCACAGGGTTTCGTACACCGCGAGCTTGTCGTGCGCGCCCTGGTGGACGATGTCGATGCCCAGGTTGAGCGCGCGGTTGGTCACGACCCGGGAAGATCGCCCGGTGATGATGGCGAGTGTGATGCCGCTGGCCTTGAGCATTTTCAGACCGTGGCCGTCGAGCGAGTTGAAGCCCTTGTATTCCTGGCCGTCGTCACCGAGAAACAGCGTGCCGTCGGTCATCACGCCGTCGATGTCGAAGGCGATGAGTTTGATCCGGCGCGCGCGTTCGAGGAGGTCGCTGGTCATCACACCACACCCGCTTTCAGCAAATCGTGCATGTTGAGCGCGCCCACCAGCGTGTCGTCTGCGTCGACCACGAGCAGGCCGTTGATTTTCAGTGTGTCCATTTTTTCCACTGCCGCCACGGCGAGTTCGTCCGCGCGGATCGTTTTCGGGTTTTTCGTCATCAGGTCGGCGATTTTCGCCTGCTGCAGGTCGAGCGGGCGTTCGAGCGCGCGGCGCAGGTCGCCATCGGTGAACAGCCCCGCCACGCGGCCGGCAGCGTCGACGACGGCGGTCATGCCCAGGCCTTTCTGCGTCATTTCGAACAGCGCGGCCTTGAGCGTGGCGTCGGGGCCGACGCGGGGCAGAGCGTCGCCGCTGTGCATCACGTCGCGCACGTGAACCAACAGGCGACGGCCGAGGCTGCCGCCGGGATGGGTGCGCGCGAAATCGTCGGCGGAAAAGCCGCGCGCGTCCAGCAGCGCCACTGCGAGCGCGTCACCCATGGCGAGCGCGGCGGTGGTGCTGGCGGTGGGGGCAAGATTGAGCGGGCAGGCTTCCTTGTCGACCCCGGTGTTGAGGTGGGCGTCGGCCTCGCGCGCGAGTGTCGAACTGGGGTTGCCGGTCATCGCCACGAGCTTGGCGCCGCGCCGCTTGATGAGCGGGACGATGCTGACGATCTCGCTGCTTTCGCCGGAATTCGACAGCGCGAGCACGACGTCGTCGTGGGTGATCATGCCGAGGTCGCCGTGGCTCGCCTCGCCGGGGTGCATGAAGAAGGCCGGGGTGCCGGTGGAGGCGAGCGTCGCCGCGATCTTGCCGCCCACGTGCCCGGACTTGCCCATGCCCGACACCACTACGCGACCGGTGCAGGCGAGGATGAGCTCCACCGCCCGGGCGAATCCCTGGTCGAGCCGGTTCGACATCGCGCGCAGGGCGTCGGCCTCGATGTCGAGCACCTGGCGTGCCAGTGCGAGCAGTTCTTCGGGGGATTGGGCTTGGGGACGCATGGCCGGCAAGTATACTAAACGCACCATGCCTGCCGCGATTTTCCGATGCATTCCAGCCTCCAGCTCGTCCTGATCCTGCTCGCGGTGGCGGTGCTGGTGGCGGCCGCCGCGCGCGCGTTGCGGCTGCCGACCATGCTGGGCTATCTCGTCACCGGCATCGCCATCGGCCCGTACGCGCTGGGATGGATCCCGGACAGCGCAGAAGCGCGCTATCTCGCCGAATTCGGCGTGGTGTTCCTGATGTTTTCCATCGGCCTCGAATTCAGCCTGCCGCGCCTGATGACGATGCGCACCACCGTGTTCGGCTTCGGCGGCGCGCAGGTGGTGCTGACGATCGCGCTCGTGGCCTTCTTCGCCTGGGTGCTCGACCTGCCGCTGCTGGCTGCGCTGGCGCTGGGCGGCATTCTGTCGATGTCGTCCACCGCCATCGTCTCCAAGCTGCTGTCGGAACGGCTGGAAATCCAGACGCCGCACGGGCGGCAGATATTTGGCGCGCTCCTGTTCCAGGATCTGGCGGTGGTGCCGCTGCTGATCCTGATTCCGGCGTTCGCCAAGGACGCCGACGACATGGGCGCGGTGCTCGCGCTCGCGGTGTTGAAAGCCGTGGTCGTGCTGGGCTTCCTGCTGTTCGTCGGCCAGCGCATCATGCGGCCGTGGTTCCAGTGGGTGGCGGGGCGCAAGTCGCCCGAGCTCTTCACGCTCAACCTGCTGTTCTTCACGCTGGGGTTGGCGTTTCTCACCGAGTCCGCCGGCCTGTCGCTGGCGCTCGGCGCCTTCCTCGCCGGCATGCTGATCTCGGAGACCGAATACCGCTACCAGGTCGAGGACGACATCAAGCCGTTCCGCGACGTGCTGCTGGGCCTGTTTTTCGTCACCATCGGCATGCGGCTCGACCTCGTGCAGGTGGCGGCCAACTGGAGCGACGTGCTGCTGCTGCTGGCCGCGATCGTGCTCGGCAAGGGCGTGCTGGTGGCAGGGCTCGCGATGGCCTTCGGCAGCGCGCGTCCGACCGCGGTACGGACCGCGCTGGGGCTGGCGCAGGCGGGCGAATTCGGCTTTGTGCTGCTGGCGCAGGCGTCGGACCTCAAGCTGATGGATGCCGCGGTGGCGCAGCCGATGCTGGCGGCGATGGTGCTTTCGATGCTGATCGCACCGCTGCTGATTCATCGCATGGACGCCCTGACGCGGCTGATCGCCGGCAGCGAGTGGGCGGGGCGCGCGAAGGAAGTGCACGACATCGCGGTCAAGACCTTCGGCAAGAACCGGCATGTCATCGTGTGCGGCTACGGCCGCAGCGGACAGAATCTCGCGCGCCTGCTGGAAGCCGAAGGCATCTCCTTCGTCGCGCTCGACGCCGACCCCGAGCGCATCCGCGCGGTGGCGGCCTCGGGCGTGTCGGTGGTATACGGCGACGCCAGCCGCCGCGAGGTGCTGGTCGCCGCCGGGCTGTCGCGCGCGCAGGCCATCGTGGTGACCTATTCCGACCTGCCGTCCAGCATGGCGATCCTGCGCCACGTGCGCGAACTGCGGCCCGAGCTGCCGGTGGTGGTGCGCACCATCGACGACACGCATATCGATGCGCTCAAGGCGGCCGGGGCGGCGGAAGTCGTGTCGGAGGTGATGGAGGGCTCGCTGATGCTGGCGTCCCACGCCCTGATGTTGTTGGGCGTGCCCCTCTCGCAGGTCTTGAAGCGCATCCGCGTCGTGCGCGAATCGCGCTACGCCATGATGCGCGGCTTCTTCCGGGGCGCGTCCGACGCCGACGACGAACTCGACGCCCATGCCCAGCCGCGTCTGCACACCGTGCTGGTCACGCCAGGGTCAGCCGCCGTGGGACACACGCTGGACGAACTGGCGCTGGACGATTTGCTGGTGGAAATCGTGGCGATCCGCCGGCAGGGGCGTCAGGGAATCGAGCCTACGCCCGATACCGAGATAGAGTTGGGCGATGTGCTGGTATTACGCGGCGCCGCCGATGGATTGGCGGCGGCGGAGTTCAGGGTGATGCAGGGGTGATCGTGCCGTTCGAGATCGGGTTACAGCCCGCCCGGGATCAGATGCCCATGCAGACGGTGTAGGGTGTGGAGTCGTTGATCGAAGCCGTTGCGATCGCGGTCGGCAGACTTGTCCCCGCCATCATGGCACCTGACGCGGTATCGCCGTTGTCCAGTTGGGTGTCGAGTTGTTTGACGAATTTGCCGAGAATGCCTGTCGAGCAGACGTAGTAGGTACTCGCAGTGATACCCGTGAACGGAGCAGCACTTTGCACACCCAATACACCGCCGGAAGCGTTGCGCGGCTGGTAATCTGCTGCCCCGACACTGGTTGGTCCCGGCGCGAGCCCAGCCAGCCTTACGTGCTGCCAGAAAAGAAAACTTTCGTCGGTGGGCGTGGTGCTGTTCCAGCTTCCCTCGATCACGCCGTTACCGGGGGTGCCGGGTGTCGTGGCATTGGTGCCCCCTGTTAGGTGGGTACTGGCGGCGGGGTCATCCCCGGGCAACGCGCGGAATTTGTCCTGGTAGCCGTAAATGAATACCGGCACATTGCGAAAATCCGCCGCCAGGTTTTTCACCCGGGCGCTGTTGATGAGTTCTTGTCCCTTGAGGATGCCGCCGAGCAGCAACCCGATGATCACCAGCACGATGGCGATTTCGATCAGGGTAAAGCCCGACTGGTGGCGCTTGAAGGAGGGGCGGGACATGTGGGGATCTCCGGTTTTTTATTGTCCGCATGCATGGCTGCAAATTGTGTGCCACGGAGGATTTTCGTTATGTATTTGTTGGATAAGGGATTTCGGGCGATTGTGTGGGCTGTGGCAATGTGTTTTTGATGAAAAAATGACGGCCCCGCCAGCAAATCGTCAAAACGGCCTTCATTTTTTGGATGCCCCTGCCGATAGCGGGGCATGCCTAATCCTGTTGCACCCTGACTGTCTTCCATGAATTCAACCTCCTCGGCCCCACTGGCGCAAGGCAGCTGGTTTGCACGGCTATCGGGCGCTCTGGCGCGCGTGACCTCCGGACGATGGCTCGGTCTGATGCTGCTCTCGCTGCACGCTGCCGTGGTGATGGGCGCGGACAGCACCACGACCCGCGCCTTCCTGCTTGCACACTACGGGTTGTTCCTGCTCTGGCAGCCGCTGATCCGGAGCGAGACGCGCATCGAGCCGCGCCTGGCCCTGCCGGTATTGGCCATGGCCGCGCTGCTGGTGCTCGCCGACAGCACCTGGGTGATGGCGCTGTGGCTCTCGATTCTGGCCGGTCTGGTCGGCGCGGCGGCCGCCAGTCAATCCGAGCGCGGGCCGCGGCTTGCGTACCTGCTGGCGTTGACCTACCTGCTGGCTTTGCTCATGGCGTGGGTGTTGCCGCAAACGCTGGAGGCGGGCGCTTTGCCCGATGCCCTCCGTGCCAGCGTGATGGTCGGCCTGCCCGTGCTGCCGCTGGCGATCGTGTTCATGCCCGCGGCGAAGCAGAAAGGCCAGGCTTCCACGCTCGATTTCGTCTACGGGCTCATGCTGTCGCTGCTGGTCATCGTGCTCGCACTGGGCGTATTTGCGGTGATGGCGATTACCCGGACCAGCTACGCCTGGGCACTGATGCAAACCCTGCTCGGCATGGCGGCCCTGCTGCTGGCGCTGTCGCTGCTGTGGAACCCGCGCGCGGGGTTTGCCGGGCTGGGGCAGGTCACTTCACGCTATCTGCTTTCCGTGGGCCTGCCCTTCGAGGCCTGGGCCAGACGGCTGGCGACGCTGGCCGAGCGCGAGCGCGATCCCGAGTCGTTCGTGCGCGGCGCGCTTGCCGACCTGCGCGAAATGCCCTGGATCCGGGGGGGGCGCTGGCAGGCCGCGCGCGGCTCGGGCGAATTTGGCGAACCGGCGGCACACGAGGTCGTGCACCAGTTCCACGGTCTCACGCTGACGTGGCAGTCCGCCCGGCCGCTCACGCCGGCGCTGGCGCTGCATGCACGGCTGCTATCCCAGTTGCTGGGCTATTTCTATGCCGCCAAGGTGCGCGAGCAGACCTTGCGTGAGCAGGCCTACAGCCAGGCCATTCACGATACCGGCGCGCGGCTCACACATGATGTGAAAAACATTCTGCAGTCCATGAAAACCCTGCTGGCCGCGGCCGACGTGAGCACGCCGGAAGACAGCGAGCGCCTGCTGGCACTCATGAAACGCCAGTTGCCGCAGCTCGCCAGCCGGCTGTCGCAAACCGTCGACAAGCTCAAGCAGCCGGCGGAGATGGAGACCGAGAAGGTTGCGGCACGCGACTGGTGGGCGGCGCTGCGTACGCGATACGAACACGACGATGTGCGCTTCGCCGCCGAGGGTGAGCCCGATGCAACGCCCCTGCCGCAGGATCTCTTCGACAGCGTGGCGGACAATCTGCTGGCCAATGCCCTGCGCAAGCGGCAGGGCGAGCAGGCGGTGGCGATCGAGGTACGGCTGGCACTGCACCCCCTGCCCACCCTGACGGTGACCGACAGTGGCTCGGCCGCCCCCGAGCATGTCGCCCGGAATCTCTTTCTCAGCCCGGTGGCGTCAGATTTCGGGCTGGGCGTGGGGTTGTACCAGGCTGCCCGGCAGGCTGCGCGCCTGGGGTACACCCTGGACTTGGACGAAAACCAGGCCGGCCATGTCCGGTTCAGGCTCCAGGCTAGGGCGTCACGCACCCCGTAGGACAGACGCGGGCAATGAGCTGGGCATGGGAGGCCCAGGTCAGCAGATCGTCGAACTCGCCCAAGGGGTTATCGGGTTTGGCAGGCGGGCGGCTGACGTAGGAACGATCACTGTCGAGATTGTCGGCTTCGTCCAGAGCGGTCGGCGGCGCCAGCGTGCTGCCGTTGACGTTCTGGGCGCCCCAGCCGTTGGGGCCGTGGGATACCACCACGAAAACGACCTGATCCGCGATGATCGGCGGGGTGCAGGTGCGGTCGGTGCAGACCTGCAGCGGGTCGAAATTGCCAGGACTGGGTGTGGTCGCCGTGAACCCTGTGCTGCTGTTGATGAAGTTGCTTACCACGGCGTAACGCAGCCGGTTCCCCCAGGCATCCTGCGCGGCGGTCCCCAGGTCGGCCCAAGGGTACGTTCCTCGGTAAGCGGTGCATTGCGTGGCTGAGACGCGATTTTCGCGCCCATCGCCATCGGTGTCGGGGCAGGGCAGATAGAGCGAACCCGTGCCCGTGGGATGTGACATGGCATAGCCGTACAGCGCGTCGCGTGCTTCTTCCAGAATCTTTTTGGTTTCTGCGATGCGCCGGGCCTGGATCTGGGCCGCCAGTGGCGTCGCCAGACCGCCAACCAGGATCGTGATGATGATCAGCACGATCGCCATTTCGATGAGCGTGAATCCCGTGCCGTGTTTCATGGGGATATGGCCTCGTCCGGTGGGGGTAGCACTTGGTAGGGCTCGTAAGTCTTGCCATCCGCTCTCACCTGACCCGGCTTGAGTCCGGCGGGGGCGGTGGCGCCCACCTGCGCCCGGCCGTTGACCCAGCGAGTCGATCGGCCGTCGGAACGCACGACCACGCCGTCGAACCTGATGGGTGGTGCTGCAGCAGCTGCGGGACTCTGAGCCTGCGCGGCGGGACGGGTGCGCATCTGTTCTAGCTGGGCGCGTTGCTGGGGCGTGTAGAACAGCCGGCCGGGCTCCTTAGAAGCGTGCGCCGGCGCGACGCATAGGACCATGAGCAAACAGGCGAGCGGGCGAATCATTTGGTTTCCCCTGACGAAAGGGTATACCAGACCAGCTCGCATTCGGCTTCGAGAGCGGGCTCGGTGGAGAGACCGGTGGCCGCATTCGCCAGCTGGGCCAGCGTGCATCGCTCGACCCGCACGACGCCCGGGGACCGCGCCTGGAGGGCATCGAGAAAGCGCGTGAGATCGGTTTCCACCAGCAGCGGCATCTTCACGTTCATGCGGGTGAGCTGGAGCGGGAGCCCGGCGGCCAGCGTGGCGGGCGCGGGGGCGCGCGGCGACAGCGTGTAGGTCAGGCCATAGAGTCCCGTTTCCCGGTTGGCGAGCTGTACTGCCTCGATCCAGGCCAGGCGGTTTTCCTCGCCGATGAATCCGCGGGCGATCAGCGCCCGGTAGGCCTGGATGTGGGTTTCGATCATGCGGGCCTCGTGTTGCCCCTGGCGTTGCCGGGCTTCGGCGGCGGCCAGCGCGGCGTGTTGCGATTCCAGGCTGGCGCGGGCGCGCGCATCGAGTTGCAGGCTCCAGAGCACCCCCGAAGCCGCGGCGATCGAGACCACGACCAGCAGGACGAGGGGGCCGCGCAAGGCGGCCATGGGGGGTAGGGTCATCGCGGGTCGGCCTCGATGTAGAGCGTGAAACGCGTGGCGTCCGGATCCGATTCGCGCAGGGTTTCGCCGCGCAGGGTGGCGGTGGGCGCGGTATCGACCGGGCTTTCCCGTTTTTCCACGCGGTGGACGCCCGGCTGGGCCGCCAACCGGGCGACGAAGCTGTCGATGCGGGCCATGGCCGTGCGGTAATTGCCGTCGAAGCGGTCGAGCTGCGCCTCCAGCGTGATGCCGGCGCGAGCATCGCCCGCGGCTTCGAAGGTGAGCGAGCGCAGGATGATGTCGGGGTGGTCGGTCAGCGCGCCGCCCAGACGGTGGTACTGGGCGGCAATATCGAAGGGGGGGCGCTGCAACTGCGCGGAGAGATCGAGTGTCCGGGCGAGATCGCCGGGGCGAGTGGCCAGGGTGGGGAACTGCTTGACGAGCGCGGCGTGGGCCGCGTCGATCCGGTAGGCCCGGGTTTCGATTTCGGCAGCTTCGTCGAGCTGGCTGCGGGAGTGCAGCCAGAGCGCGCCGGTCAGCGCCAGCCCCGCGAAGGCGAGACTTCCGGCCGCGAGATGCAGGCCACGGCGCCAGCGGAACAGGGTGTGGGCGTGCAGTAGCTCCGCCGGGGCCAGATTCAGAAGGAGCGGTTGGCCCGCCAGCGCCGCCAGCGGTGCAAGCCCGGGCGTGGCGGCGAGAAAATCGTCCGGGATGCGTAGCGCGGCAGCGAGCGTCGGCAGGTCGACGAGGCGGGTGCTGAATGCCGGGTCGGCATTGAGTTGAGCCTGCGCACTGTCGAGCTGGCCGGCGGGGTCGAACAGGACGACATGCAGCCGGGCCTCCCGCGGCAGGATGCGCTGGCCGGTGAGGTAGAGCTGGGTCTTGGCGATTTCGTCCGCCGAGTTGCCGGTGGCCGGGGCGGCGGTTTCTCCGCCGATCAGCCGGGAAAACCGCAACAGGCCGTTCTGGTAGTAGGACAGGCGCAGGCGCTGGTTGAGCCGGTAGGCGAGGAGCACGTGGGGCTCCTGGATGCGCAGGGTGGCCAGTAGATGCTGGTAGGCCAAGGCCAGGGGAGCGATGCCGGCCAGCGGCACGCGCGCGGCGTCGAGCGCGGAAAGCCAGGGTGTGAGCCAATCGGCATCGGTGAGGGCGGCAAAGAGATAACGGTCGTCGCGGCGTCCGCTGCTCTCGCGGCCCTGCCGCCAGGCGCCGGTGAAACGGGCGTTGCGGAACACCTGCTTGAGCTTGCGGGCGAGCAGTTCCTCGCGAGCACGGCCCTGCACGTGCGGCAGGATTTCGCTGCGGTAATCCTCGTCGACCGTGTCGACCACCAGCCGGGTGGGCAACTGGGCGTGGCGCGTCAGCAGGGCGCGAAAAGCGGCCAGCCCCTCGGTCGTGGGCAGGTATTCGCCCAGCCAGTGCATGCGGCCGGGGCGCCAGTCGAGCACGCCGATCTGGCGGGGGGTGGCGAGGAGGATCAGGCGGCGGTCGAACATGGCCCGGATCACAGCGGCAGGTTGCCGATCAGGTCGTACACCGGCAACAACACGGAGACGAGGATGACGCCGAGTATCAGGCCCAGCACCGCGGTCAGTAGCGGTTCGAGCACTCGCAGGCCGTTCTCGATGGAATCGAGCACCTCGCGGTTGTAGAAAAAGGTGACGTTGTCGAGCGCCTCGTCGAGCGCGCCGGTGGTTTCGCCCACGCGCAGCATGCGGATCACCAGCGGCGGGAACAAGGCCAATGACTGGAAGCTTTCCGACAGGCCGCGCCCGTCGGCGATCTGCTGCGCCGCACGGCGGATGCCGTCACCGATGACGCGGTTGCCGGCGATCATCTCGCTGGCACGCAAGGCGTCGAGCACGGTCACGCCCGAGCGGTACATCATCGCCAGCGTATTGGTAAAGCGCGCCAGCACGATCTTTTGCATGACCGGGCCGACGATGGGCAGGCGCAACTGCGTCCGATCCCACCAGAGTTTGCCGGCTTCGGTTCGCCGCACCCAGAGGGGCAGGCCGGCGCCGATCGCCAGCAGCGCCAGGAGGCCGATCAGCCAGTAGGAGCGCAGGATGTTCGACACCGCCATCAGGATCAGCGTCGGCAGCGGCATCGCCACGCCCATGGTCTGCACCAGTTGCAGCACCTGTGGCACGAGGTAGATCATCAGGAAGAGGATGGCGACACCCACCACCACGAGCACCATGGCCGGGTAGATCATGAGTCGCTTGGCCTTGGCGGCGACTTCCTCCTGCCACTTGAGCGATTCGGACAGGCGCTCGAACACCTCGTCGAGCAGGCCCGTCTGTTCACCGGCTTTCACGCTGTGCACGAACACCGCGCCGAATACCGCCGGGTGCGCGGCGAGCGCCTGCGACAGCACCTTGCCGCCTTCCAAGTCTTCCAGCAGCGCGGTCAGTACGTCGCGGAAGCCGCGTTTTTCCATGCTGTCGCGCAGATCGCGCAGGCCTTCAAGCAACGGGATCCCGGCGCGCGTGATGTAGCGCATGTGGATGCAGAAGGTGACGAGATCGCGCCGCGTGACCCGCTCGCGACCCTGCGGCGCATACTGGCGCGACAGTTCGGTAAGCGTGACGAGGTCGAGCCCCATGCGCTTCAGGCGCAGTTCGAGGTCGACGTCGTTGGTGGCCGACAGCGTGCCCCGGGTCATGCGGCCGGTCTGGTCGATGGCGCGGTAGGCGAAGAAGGGCATGGTCAGCTTCGCGTGATACCGGGACAGGGTTTCGCCTTCGGGCGAGTTACTTTCTTTGCTTCGCCAAAGAAAGTAACCAAAGAAAGGCGACCCCACACCGCTGCCCTTCGGGTGCCCGATTTGTCGTGTGCGGCCGGGCGCTCCACCAACTCGCCCTGGCACGGGGCACAAAACGCCCCGTGCTGCGGAGCTCGGACACGGTTCCGCTTCTTCCCCGTCCACACACGCCAAATCGGCAGCGCTGAAGGGGAAAAAAGCCGGGAACCATGCGCTAGCAATTCTGATGCTTGCACCTGTGCAAGCGTCATGAAGGAAGCCCCTTCTACGTCGCCGAGCAGCGCAGCTGGACGGGGGAAAAAGGCGCGGGGTGTCTGAGCCCGCCAGGGCAAGTCCCCGCGCCGCCCCGGCTGGCGAGCAGCGCAGGGGAGCCGAAGGCCGACGCAGCAGGGGTGGCCTTTTCTTTGGTTTCTTTCTTTTGGCCATGCAAAAGAAAGAAACTCGCCCACAGGCGAAACGAAGCGACTGCATACCCCAAACGGTTCGGACAGCACGGTAATGCCCATTCTCATACCCGCCCTGTCAAATCCACCACCCGCGCCACTTCCGCCAGCGAGGTCACGCCATCCTTCACGCGCTGGATGCCGTCTTCCGCCAGCGGCCGGTAGCCGTGCTCGAACGCGGCGCGGCGGATGTCGTGCAGGGGCGCGTGGTTGGCGACGAGCTCGTCGAGCGCGGGATCCATGCGCAACAGTTCGATCAGCGCGAGCCGGCCGCGGTAGCCCTTGTGGTTGCACGCGGGGCAGCCCGCCGCGCGGTAGATCGGCGCGTCTCCCTCCGCCCAGCCGAGCAGGCGGGCTTCGTCGTCGGCGGGCGTGTAGGCCTCGCGGCAGTGCGGGCAGAGCTTGCGCACCAGGCGCTGGGCGACGACGCCGATGATGTTGCCGGCGAGGATGCCGGGCGTGATGCCGATGTCCATGAGCCTCGGGAACACGCCGAGCGCGGAGTTGGTGTGCAGCGTGGTGAACACCTGGTGGCCGGTCATGGCGGCGCGAAAGGCCATTTCGGCGGTGTCGCGGTCGCGGATTTCGCCGACGAGGATGATGTCCGGGTCCTGCCGCATGATCGAGCGTATGCCGTTGGCGAAGTCGAGCTTCAAGGTTTCGTTGACCGAGCTCTGGCGCATGAGCGTGACCGGGTATTCGACCGGGTCTTCCAGCGTCATGATGTTCACCGTCTCGTTGTTCAGATGCGAGAGCATCGAGTAGAGCGTGGTGGTTTTCCCGGAACCCGTCGGCCCGGTGACAACGAGGATGCCTTCCGGTCGCGCCATCATCAGTTGCAATTCGCGCAGCGCGTCGGCGGTGAAACCCATCTGCTCCAGCGGCATGATGGATTTTTCCCGGTCGAGAATCCGCAGCACGATGTTTTCGCCGTGGATGCCGGGTTGCGACGACACGCGGAAATCGATCGGGCGGCCGTTCAGAGTGAGCGACATGCGCCCGTCCTGCGGCGCGCGCGTCTCGGCGATGTTCATGCCGCATAGCACCTTGAGGCGCACCAGGATGCCCGGCCAATAGGTCTTGTGCAGGCTGCGGATCTGTTCGAGCACGCCGTCGATGCGGTAGCGGATGCGCAGGAAGGCGTGTTCCGGCTCGAAGTGGATGTCGGACGACTCGCGCTTGACTGCATCGGTGAGTAGCGCACCGACCAGCCGCACCACCGGCTGGGTGTATTCCTCGGTTTCGGGGTTAAGGCTGGCGTAGTCGACCTCGCCGGTTTCGATCTCACGCAGGATACCGTCGAGCGAGAGATCGAAGCCGTAGAACTTGTCGATGTGTTCGAGCAGTTGCGCCTCGCCCGCGAGCACGGTGTCGATTTCCAGGCCGCCGCCCAGCGCCGCTTTCAGCTGGTCGAGCGCGACCACGTTGAACATGTCGGTGGTGGCGAGGGTGAGGAGATTGCGCACGCCGTCGTAGGCAATCGGCAGCAGGTGGTGGCGGCGCGCGAATTCCTCGGGCACGAGTTGCAGCGCGTCGGGATCGGCGACGACCTGGGCAAGGTCGATGCCCTGGCTGCCGAGCGCGTTGGCGAGCTGGTCGCGCAGCACGGCCTCGGTCATGAAACCGAGCGCGACGAGCTGGCGGCCGATAGGGAGCCCCGTGGCCTTCTGTTCCTTCAGGCCGATGCGCAGCTGGTCGACGGTGATGAGCCCCTGCGAGACCAGGGTTTCGCCCATGCGGAGTTTCTTGCGGCGCTCCATCGTGTCAGCGCAGCGACTGGAGCTGCTGCACGCGCGTCTCGGCCTGGGCGCGGTCGAAGCGGTGCGCGCCGCCGAGCGTGAGCGCCTTTTCGTAGTAGCTGCGTGCGGCGGCGTACTGGCGCAACTGGTCGAGGCTCACTGCCAGGTTGAAGGCATAGTCGGCGTTGTCGGGCGCGCCGCGGAAGGCTTCGAAATACGCGGCCTGGGCCTCGCTCCAGCGACGCTGGTCGGCGTAGAGGTTGCCGAGCGTCTGATGAAGCTGCGGGCTGGGGTCGCGGTCGATCAGGGTTTTCAGGCGGCTCTCGGTGGCCTGGGGGTCGGTGTTGCCAACCAGGTCGAGCAATGCGGCCTGCGCAGTCGGATTGCGGGGGTCGAGGTCGAGCACCTGGCGGTACAGACGCAGCGCATCGGCGTCGCGATCCTTAAGGCTGGCGATCGTGGCCAGCCCCAGCAGCGCGTCGACGCTGCGGCCCGAGGCGGCGGCCTGGGCGTAGTGGCGCTCGGCGTCGGTCAGGTTGCCGCTCTGGTAGGCCGCGTAGGCGCGGGCCAGCAGCGCGGACTGTGTGTCAGCCTGAAAGCGCGGGGCGCCCGGTGCCGGCGCATTGGCCG
>JAIWOS010000067.1 GCA_020217265.1 Thiobacillus sp.
GGCTTGGTTTTGAGTAGGGTGCGCCAATGAGCAATCTCGCCGAATCCAGCGCCTTGTCGCTTACTTCGCCGCAACTTCCTGTTTCCTGGTATTTCGACCCGGCCATCCATGCGCTGGAACTCGAACATCTTTTCAAGCGGGGCCCAGGCTACATCGGCCACCAGCTCATGGTGCCCGAAGACGGCGACTACCACGCGCTGGAAATGTTCGAGGGCGGCAAGATGCTGGTCAACGGCAAAGGCGGCATCGAACTCCTGTCCAACGTGTGCCGCCACCGGCAGGCCATCATGCTTAAGGGGCGTGGCAAGCTGACAGCCGGCAACATTGTCTGCCCCATCCATCGCTGGACTTACGACAGCCAGGGGCAACTCCTGGGCGCGCCGGAATTCCCGGGCAACCCGTGCCTCAATCTCGGCCGCACGGGGCTGCAGAACTGGCAGGGGCTGCTGTTTGCCGGCGGTCGCGACGTCAATGCCGATCTGGCCGGCATGCAGGCCGCGCGCAATCTCGATTTTTCCGGCTTCATGCTCGACCGCGTGCAGGTCGACCATTACGCCTGCAACTGGAAAACCTTCATCGAGGTGTACCTCGAGGATTACCACGTTGCCCCGTATCACCCCGGCCTCGGCCACTTCGTCACCTGCGACGACCTGACGTGGGAATACGGCGACTGGTGGTCGGTGCAGACCGTGGGCGTGAACCGCGGGCTGGCCAAGGCAGGCTCACCTGTATACCAGAAGTGGCACGATCAGGTCATGGCGTATAACCGCGGCCAGGCGCCGAAGCACGGCTCCATCTGGCTCACCTATTACCCCGGCCTGATGGTCGAGTGGTATCCGCACGTGCTGGTCGTCTCGTCGATCGTGCCCACCGGGGTGGAGTCGTGCAGCAACATCGTCGAGTTCTACTACCCGGAGGATATCGTGCTGTTCGAGCGCGCCTTCATCGAAGCCGAACAGGCCGCCTACATGGAAACCGCCGAGGAAGACCGCGACATCTGCATGCGCATGCACGAAGGCCGGCGCGCACTCTACAGGCAGGGACTCTCCGAAACCGGGCCGTACCAGTCGCCGCTGGAAGACGGCATGATGCACTTCCACGCCTTTTTGCGGCGGGAGCTCGAGCCGCATCTGCGCTGAGCCAGCAACGCTCCGGCAGCCGGGGCGCGGGCTCCTGCGATTGGCTGCGCCTGCCAGGCACCCCGCGCCAACCCGGTCGCGGGGCCGTCGGGCTCAAGCCATCACCTGCCCATGTTCGCGCGTGTCGTGGAACGCGACCTTGGGCCAGCGTTCCTGCGCGAGCTGCAGATTGACCCGTGTGTCGGCGAGATAGACCAGGTTGCCGTCCACATCCTTGGCCAGTCGCAGCGAGTTCGCCCTGGTGAATTCGGCGAGGTGCTGGGCGTCGGGACAGGTGACCCAGCGCGCGGTGTGGATGCCGGCGTTTTCGAAGCTGGCGTCGACGCCGTATTCGGTCTTGAGGCGGTGCGCGACAATTTCGAACTGCAACGGGCCGACGGCGCCGATGAGCAGCGTGTTGTCGGCGAAGGGTTCGAACACCTGCACCGCACCTTCCTCGCCCAATTCCAGCAGCCCCTTGTTCAGTTGCTTGGCGCGCAGGGGGTCGCGCAGGCGCGGCTTGGAGAAGAGTTCCGGCGCGAAGTAGGGGATGCCCTTGAACTGCAGCGCTTCGCCCTCGGTGAGGGTGTCGCCGATCTGCAGCTGGCCGTGGTTGTGGATGCCGATGATGTCGCCGGCGACGGCGTCGTCCATGCGCGCACGTTCGTTGGCCATGAAGACGACGGCGTTGGCGATCTTCATTTCCTTGCCGGTGCGGCGGTGGCGCACCTTCATGCCCGGGGTGTAGCGGCCCGAACACACGCGGAAGAAGGCGATGCGGTCGCGGTGGTTCGGATCCATGTTGGCCTGGATCTTGAACACGAAGCCGGTGAACTTGGGCTCGGTGGGTTCGACGACGCGCTCGACCGCTTCGCGCGGTAACGGCGAGGGGGCCCAGTCGGCGAGTGCGGCGAGCACTTCGCGCACGCCGAAGTTGTTGATGCCGGAGCCGAAAAACACCGGCGTCTGCTTGCCGGCGAGAAAGTCGTCGAGGTGGAAAGTGGCGCCGGCGCCGCGCACGAGCTCGATCTCGCCGAGCAGGGTGTCGGCTTCCAGCGGAAACAGCTCGCGCAACTTCGCTTCGCCGAGGCCCTGCAGCGATTCGAACTGCTGGCCGGCGTTTTCCTCGCCGGCCTTGAAGCGCAGGATTTCGTCGTGGATCAGGTGGTAAACGCCCTGGAAGCGCTTGCCCATGCCGATCGGCCAGGTCACCGGCGCGCAGTGGATCTTCAGGATCGATTCGATCTCGTCGAGCAGTTCCAGCGGCTCGCGCACCTCGCGGTCGAGCTTGTTGATGAAGGTGATGATGGGCGTATTGCGCATCCGGCACACTTCCAGGAGCTTGATCGTCTGTTCCTCGACGCCCTTGGCGGCGTCCACCACCATGATCGCGGCGTCCACGGCGGTGAGCACGCGGTAAGTGTCTTCCGAGAAGTCCTTGTGGCCGGGCGTGTCGAGCAGGTTGAACACGCAGTCGCCGTAGGAAAACTGCATCACCGACGAAGCGACCGAGATGCCGCGCTCCTGTTCCACCGCCATCCAGTCGGAGGTGGCGAACTTGCCGCTCTTCTTGGCCTTGACCGTGCCGGCCATCTGGATTGCGCCGCCGAACAGCAGCAGTTTCTCGGTCAGCGTCGTTTTACCGGCGTCGGGGTGGGAGATGATCGCGAAGGTGCGGCGTTTCTTCACGTCGCGCGCCAAGGCGGCAGCGCCGGCCGAAGCCGGCGCGGTGATGGTGGAATCCATGGGGAAATGCGGTTGAATTGCGGCAGGCCGCAATTTTAAGCCATTTCGCGCCGCGCCAGGCCGGCGCGGCTGAGGGTGATCGCACATGCTTCCGGTAGATACCAGAAACACGCCTGATCGCCCAGGCGTTTTCAAACAGCAAGCTAAAGCTCAGGCCATAGCGCCGACCCGGTCCCAGGCTACCCGGACTGGCTCGGCCGGGGGCGGCGAAAGGGTGGCCGTGGGGGCCTGCAGTACGGGCAGGCTATCGGCCCGCGCCGCGTGCGTGCCCTGCAACAGGATCACAGCCGCCGCGGCGATCAACAGGAGAATTGGCATCCGTTTCATAGGGGCCTCCTCAGTTGCGCGTCGCGTTGTCGTCGAACACCAGACGGGCGAGCTCGAAACTGGCCTCGGAGCGAACCCGGTGGCGAACGTGCGCCAGGCCCTGAACCTCGACCAGGGTCTGGGTCAGACGAAACACGTCCTGGCTATCGAGCGGTGCGCGGCAGGCGATTTCGAGCGCGTTCCACAGATAGGCGGGCTGGCGGTCGCGCTGGAACAGGCGTTCGCAGGCGAGCATCAGGTTCATGCCCTGGCGGGTGCGGGCTTGACCCTGCGGCATCAGGAGCAAGTCTTCGAACTGGCTGCCCAGGATTTCGTTCTCGATGGCCGCCGACAATGGGGTGTCTGAACCCGCCAGGGCGTCCAGCGCGGCTTCGGACAAGCTGCGCGCGCGCAGCGAGCCGGGCTCGCCGATGCTGTGGGTAAGGCTCGCCCAGTGCAGCAGACGCGCCCGGCCCGTGTCGTCCGGCGGCATGGTCGCCACCAGATAATCGGCAAGCGCCTTCGCGCTATCGTCCTTGCTGGCGCTCATCAGGTCGTACAGCGCCTTGATGTAGGGCGGGCAGGGGTCGAGCAGGGTGACGTGCGCCTTGATCCAGAGATCGCGCTCGATGTCGCGCAGGCGTTCCTGATTGTGTTCCGCGATAGCCTTGGCGCTGCGCGGGTTTTCCCAGTTCTGCACGGTGGTCACGGACACGTTGGCCATCACGGCCAGCGCTTCCTGCGATACCCGATAGCGGCGGCGCAGGCTGTAAATCCAGTCGGCTTCGAATTCGCGTTGCGAGGCGTAACGGCGAGCCGGGCTCGTCTGCCGCTCGTGTTCGCTCCATTTGTTCTGCAAGTAAGACATGTGGACTCCCTGATGGAATGCGAATTACAACTGTAGCCTAGCCAGTGCCACCGACCCGGAACACCAACCGGGTTGGGCCGTGAAGGCAGCGAGGCACTTTGCGCTCATGGAGGATTACGGATACGCCGCCGCAGGATTGAGGCCAACCCGGTTGGGGTGACGGGGCGGTTTTCTTGAGCCTGTCGCTGGGCGTTGACGAAAAGAAAAGGGGCCAGCTTTCACTGGCCCCTTGAAATGTGGCGCGCCCGAAGAGATTCGAACTCCTGACCCCTTGGTTCGTAGCCAAGTACTCTATCCAGCTGAGCTACGGGCGCGTTGAAGGATGCG
>JAIWOS010000133.1 GCA_020217265.1 Thiobacillus sp.
AGCCCCCGCCGCGCCGGCCGCGCAAGCCGCCGCTCCCGCCGGCACCCCCTTCGATCCCTCGATGTGGATGCAGATGATGGGCGGCATGATGCCTGCCGCGCCGGCCGCCCCCGCGCCCGAAGCCGCCAAATAAGGCCGGTCGCGACGCCCGGCGCGCGGGGTTTCTTTATCCGGACATGATTCCCACCTGGCGCATCGCGCTGCCGCTGGCGCTGGCCGCCCTGGCGGCAGGCGTCTGGGTCGCGCATCAGCACTACGCACCGCGCACGGCCGAGCGCGCGGCAAGCGCCGCCCTCTGGCAGACCGCCTACCCCGATTCCCGGGGCAGGACGCAGCCCCTGGCGCAATGGCGCGGCAAGCTTGTGGTGGTGAACTTCTGGGCCAGCTGGTGTGCGCCCTGCCGCGAGGAAATGCCCGACTTCGACGCGCTGCGTCGGCAATTCCACACCCGCGGGGTCGAAATCGTCGGCATCGCGATCGACACGCCGGCCAACGTCGGCAGCTTTCTGGCACGCCAGCCGGTCGCCTATCCGATCCTGGTCGGCGAGGGCAGCGCCCACACCCTGGTGCGCCAGCTGGGCAACCCGGCGGGTGCACTGCCCTACACGATCGTGCTCGATCGCGACGGCAAACTGGTATATAGCCATCTGGGCCGGCTGCCGCGCGCGACGCTAAACTCCATCCTGCACAAATTCGGCGCATAGAAGCCATTTAGCGTCAATATCTGGACAATTTGGTTTCATTTACGGCAAACTCGCCGCCATGACGACGAAGCGAACCGGCCGCGCCGCGGCCAAACCGGTCCCCAGTCTGCATCCCCGCATCCTGGTGCTGCACGGCCCCAATCTCAATCTGCTGGGCAGCCGCGAGCCCAAACACTACGGCCTCACCACGCTCGACAGCATCAATCGCGCCCTTGTCGCGCGCGCGGAAACGGCCGGCGCCATCGTCGAAACCTTCCAGCACAACCACGAAGGCGCGCTCGTCGACCGCATCCAGCAGGCGGCACGCGACCAGGTCGATTTCATCGTGATCAACCCGGCCGCCTACACCCATACCAGCGTGGCGCTGCGCGACGCGCTGGCCGCGGTCGCCATTCCCTACGTCGAAGTGCACCTTTCCAATATCTACGCGCGCGAAGCCTTCCGCCACCATTCGTATTTCTCCGACCTCGCCGTCGGCGTCGTGTCGGGCCTCGGCGCCCACGGCTACGAACTGGCGCTGGAATACGCGCTGCGACATCTTCAAGACAGGACGCCCCATGGATCTCAGAAAACTGAAAAAGCTCATTGACCTGGTCGAAGCCTCCGGCATCGCCGAGCTGGAAATCACCGAGGGCGAGGAAAAAGTCCGCATCGCCAAGAGCATCGCCGGCGCACCCATGATGATGGCGGCGCCGCAGCCGCAGTTCGTGCAGGCCGCCGCCCCGGCGCCAGCCGCGTCGGCCGCAAACGCCGCACCGGCCGAAGACGCCATGCCGGAAGGCCATGTGGTGCGCTCGCCCATGGTCGGCACCTTCTACCGCGCGCCCGCGCCCGGCGCCAAGAACTTCGTCGAAGTAGGCCAGAGCGTCAACGCGGGCGACACGCTGTGCATCATCGAGGCGATGAAGCTCCTGAACGAAATCGAGGCCGACCAGGGTGGCGTCATCAAGGCCATCCTGGTCGAGAACGGCCAGCCGGTGGAATACGGCGAACCGCTGTTTGTGATTGCTTGACTGGAGACAGGGGCTAGGGGCTAGGAGCTAGGGGCTAGGGAACAACGCCGCGCGCAGCGGCCCCCTAGCCCCCAAATCCTAATCCCTGGCCCCTACAAACGCATGTTCGAAAAAATTCTCATCGCAAACAGGGGCGACCAGCTGCCGTCAGGCAGCGCAGCGGCGAAGCCAAATCGTCCGGCGGCCGCCAGCCGCCAGGGCGATTTTGCCGCGGAGACCACCCATGTTTGAAAAGATCCTCATCGCCAACCGGGGCGAAATCGCGCTGCGCATCCAGCGCGCCTGTCGCGAAATGGGCATCAAGACGGTCGCCGTCTATTCCGAGGCCGACCGCGACGCCAAATACGTCAAGCTCGCCGACGAATCGGTCTGCATCGGCCCCGCGCCTTCGTCGCAAAGCTACCTGCACGTGCCGTCGATCATCGCCGCGGCCGAAGTCACCGACGCCGAGGCGATCCATCCCGGCTACGGTTTCCTCTCGGAAAACGCCGGCTTCGCCGAGCGCGTGGAATCGTCCGGGTTCGCCTTCATCGGCCCGCGTCCCGACAACATCCGCCTGATGGGCGACAAGGTCGCCGCCAAGCAGGCCATGCTCGACGCCAAGGTGCCCTGCGTGCCGGGATCCGACGGCGCGCTGCCCGACGACCCGGACGAAATCGTCAGGATCGCCGCCCGCATCGGTTATCCCGTCATCATCAAGGCCGCCGGCGGCGGCGGCGGACGCGGCATGCGCGTGGTGCATACCGAAGCCGCGCTGATCAACGCCGTGACCATGACCCGCACCGAAGCCGGCGCGGCTTTCGGCAACCCCATGGTCTACATGGAGAAATTCCTCCAGACCCCGCGCCACATCGAAATCCAGGTACTGGCCGACGAGCACGGCAACGCCGTGCACCTGGGCGAACGCGACTGCTCGATGCAGCGCCGCCACCAGAAAGTGCTGGAAGAAGCGCCCGCGCCAGGGCTCGACCCCAAGCTGCGCGACAAGATCGGCGAACGCTGCGCCGAGGCCTGCCGCAAGATCGGCTACCGCGGCGCCGGCACCTTCGAATTCCTGTACGAAAACGGCGAGTTCTACTTCATTGAAATGAACACCCGCGTGCAGGTCGAGCACCCGGTCACCGAACTCATCACCGGAATCGACATCGTGCAGACGCAGATCCGTGTCGCCGCCGGCGAGAAGCTGCCCTGGAAGCAGAAGGACATCCAGTTCAGAGGCCACGCGATCGAGTGCCGCATCAACGCCGAGCACCCGACCACCTTCGTGCCCAGCCCCGGCAAGCTCACCAACTACCACGCGCCCGGCGGCCCCGGCATCCGCGTCGATTCGCACGTTTACCACGGCTACTACGTGCCGCCGCACTACGATTCGATGATCGGCAAGCTCATCGCCTACGGCGACACTCGCGCGCAAGCCATCGCCCGCATGCGCGGCGCGCTGGTGGAAATGGTCGTCGAAGGCATCCAGACCAACATCCCGCTGCACCAGGACCTGATGAACGACGCCGCCTTCATCGCCGGCGGCACGAGCATTCACTACCTCGAGCACAAACTCGCCGCAGACAAGACCTAGTCCCCATGCCCTGGCAGTCCGTCCGTTTCCTCGTCGACTCCAGCACCGCCGAGCCGCTGTCCGACGCCTTGATGGAGGCCGGCGCGCTGTCGGTGGCGCTGGAAGACGCCGACGCCGGCACCGTGGATGAAACCCCGCTGTTCGGCGAGCCCGACCATCCGACCGCCGAACTCTGGCAGCGCAGCATCGCCATCGTCCTGTTCGAGGAAAAAGCCGACGTGGCGGGCATCCTCGCTCAGGCCGCCGCCACCATCGGCGTGCCGCCCCCCGCCGGCTACAGCGTCGAAACCGTCGCCGACGAAGACTGGGTACGCCTCACGCAATCGCAGTTCGACCCCATTCCGATCTCCAGGCGGCTGTGGATCGTGCCCACCTGGCACGAAGCACCCAACGCCGCCGCGATCAACCTCAAGCTCGACCCAGGCCTGGCGTTTGGCACCGGCAGCCACCCGACGACACGGCTGTGCCTGGTCTGGCTCGACGAAAACCTCCACGGCGGCGAAACCCTGCTCGACTACGGCTGCGGCTCCGGCATCCTGGCGATCGCCGCCGCCAAGCTCGGCGCGGCGCAGGTCGACGGCATCGACATCGACCCGCAGGCAGTGACCGCCTCCCGCGACAACGCCGCGCTCAACGGCGTCGCCGCGCGCTTCGGCCTGCCGGGCGCGCTGCCCGACCAGACCTACGACATCGTCGTCGCCAACATCCTCACCAACCCCCTGAAAGCGATGGCACCGCTTCTGGCCGGCAAGGTGCGGGCAGGCGGGCGTCTGGTGCTGTCCGGCATCCTCGCCGAGCAGGCCGACGACGTGATGGCCATCTACGCGCCGTGGTTCGTGTTCGACCCGCCGGCCACCGACGAGGGCTGGGTGCGGCTGGCGGGCACGAAAAAATGAACTACCGCGCCGCCTGCCCGCACTGCGCCAGCGTGTTCCGGCTGGGCGACGACCAGCTCGCCGCGGCGGCCGGCTGGGTGCAGTGCGGCGTGTGCGGCGCGGCGTTCGACGCCCGCCTGTCGCTATGCATGGAGGACGGCTCGGCGCTGCCGGTGGCG
>JAIWOS010000161.1 GCA_020217265.1 Thiobacillus sp.
GTCAAAGCCACCCCGGCGCAGGCCACCCTGCTCTCCGCACTGGCACGCACGCTTGCCACCCGGGGCCTGCCCTGCGGCGGCGAACTCGACGCACGCTACGACGGCACCGGCCCGATGGCGAATCTGGCAAGGCGCCTGCCGGCCCGTCTCACGCTGTCGATCCAGGATTTTTCCACCACCGCCATCGAGCCGGCGGCATTCTCCCTGCCAGCGGGCTACCAGACGATTCGGCGCTGAAGCCTCAGCCCCGGCGACGGGCATGCGGTGCCGCACGCCCCGAGGCGACCGGACAGCGGGAGATGAAGCTCTATAGTGAAAGCTCCTTTCCAGCTTCGGGATCGATCATGACCGCCACGATTCTTTCCACCCGTTTCCTCTCCCTGCTGGGCGCCTTCGCCCTGCTGCTGACCGTTGCGAATGCGCACGCCGCGAGCGCCTCCCGCATCGACGCCGAAGTCGACAAGGCGCTCGTCGCCTTCGAGAAGATCGAAGGCGCGCGCGCCTTTCTTGGCATCGCCAAGGGCGTGCTGGTGTTTCCCAAGGTCTACAAGGCCGGCATCGGCGTCGGCGGCGAATACGGCGAAGGCGCCCTGCGCGTCGGCGGCAAGACGGTCGACTACTACAGCACCGCCGCGGCCTCCATCGGTTTCCAGCTCGGCGCCCAGGCCAAGACCATCGTGGTTCTCTTCATCGACGATGCCGCGCTCGCCAAATTCCGCGCCAGCGAAGGCTGGAAGGTCGGCGTGGATGGCTCGGTCGCGCTGGTCGACATCGGCATCGGCAAATCCCTCGACACGCAGAACATCAAGGATCCGGTGATCGGCTTCGTGTTCGGCCAGAAGGGCCTGATGTACAACCTCACGCTCGAAGGGGCGAAGTTCACCCGGCTCGACAAGAAGAAGTGATCCGCCGGCCTGTCGTCCGCAACCATGGTACTGGCTCTGCCGACAGACACCGGCTCGCCCGCCATCCATGCTCGACACGCCAGGCATCGCAGGCGTGAGAAATGTTCGGCATGCGTTCAGAACCCGCCAATATAGGCGTAGCCGTCGTTCTGCAGCTTGATCAGCCGGGTGTAGCCATCGTGCACGAGAGTCACGCCGGGCAGCACGTCGGCCGCGGTCCACCCGTGGGCCTTCATCACGCTATGGCAGATTTCAACGTGCACGCCCAGGTCGAGCAGGTCCTGCACGATCTTGGCATTGAGATTCACCGCGAAGGGATCGCCGCGCACCTGCTGCCAGGTATCGTCGACGAGCAGGAACTGCGCCGCCTCGCCGTGCAGGACCAGATGAACGTCGAGCTGCGACGGCTTCACGCCCTGCTTGCCGAAGGCCTCGTAGAGACCACGCGCGTAGTACAGCCCCTTGCTGATGCCGGCGGCGATCTCGTCCGAATGAATGTCATACACCGCCTTGTAGTGGCCGCGTGCATCGACTGTGAGCATCGGCCGCCCCGCGGGTGCGACAGGCGCGGCGCACACCGCCGACGCCAGCGCAAATAGGCACGCCGCTGCACTGAGAAATCGGGCAATACGCATCTTCCTCTCCGTGGGCAGGATAAAAATCTCAACCGGAAGCCCGTTCACGCTTCCGGCGCGAGCGCGACGCGGGCGGCCCCCGTGTCCGCGTCTATTTCGAACATCAGCACGCAATACTCCGGCTGCGATTCCACTGGCGTCGGATCGTCGGCGCAGCTACACCCGCCCACGATGCCGGCGTAGGCCACGCCGGCCTTCACCCACAGGCCTGCCGCCGTTTCGCCGGCCGCGAGCGGCATCACGCAGAAGGGTTCGTCGGCCACGCTGCTGGAGCGCGACAGGCCTTGCTGCAGCGGCAGCAGGCGAGCGTCGAGCGCCTCGACCTCGCGCTTGAACACTGCGTTGAATTCCGGGGCGTTCCAGGCAGCCAGGCTGCACGTCAGCGAAAAAGACATCGGCGGTTCCTGTGATTTCGACAAAGCGAATGCCGGCGCGGACGTGGCATTGCGCTCATCCGGCATCGGCGCGTCGCGTTCATTCGTCCGCATGGTCGAGCGGCCAGGCGTCGGTATCGAGCGTTTCCACGTAGGCATGCCAGGTGGCGTGCCCGATCAGCGGCAGCAGCACGACGAAGCCCACCAAGGCGGTGGCAAAGCCGAGCAGCACGGCTGCACCGATCAGCGCCGCCCACAGCAGCATCGGCTTCGGGTTGCGCAGCACCGCGTTGAAACTGCTCACCGCCGCGGTGATGGCGTCCACCTTGCGGTCGAGGATGAAGGGCAGCGAGAACGCGCTCGCGGCGAACACGATCAACGCAAAGACCGCGCCGACCGCGCTGCCGACGCCGAGAAACGTCAGCATGTCGCGCAGGCCCGGCTCGCCCATCGCCGGAAAGAACACGTGCACCATCGCCGCCGCGCGCGCCCACACCAGCAGCACGATGAGGAGCGCCACGCCGAACACCAAGAGTTCCTTCAGATGATAGGTGCCCTCGCGCAGGCAGTAGCCCAGCACCGGGACGCGCCCCATGCCAAGCTGGCGACTGATCGAATACAGCCCCACCGCGAGCACCGGGCCCACGAACACGAAGCCGGTCGCCAGCCCGATGTAGAGCGCCAGCGTGCCGAAGCGCCAGGTGAACAGCGCGATCAGCACCGAAAGCAGCATCAGCGCAAAACCGTAGACGAGGCTCAAGCGTGGCGCGCGCAGCATGTCGGCCCAGCCCAGGCGCAGCCAGCGCAGCGGCGCGGCCGTGTCGAGCGCACGGCACGGCACCACGAAGGGCAGGTTTTCGGGGGACGGGGCGTGATCGTCGACGGGCAGGGTGGACATGAGGCGCGCTCCTCTGGGATTGTTATCGCCTCCGGGCTTGACCGGGCGTGGTTGCTTTATAGAACACCTGCCATGAATCCGGAACCGCGCCCCGCTCGGCCCGGCTGCTCCGGCACCGTGCGCGCTATGCAAGCGTCCAACCAGAGCGGACAGGGGGCGAACCGCCGGATGGAGGATCGGCTCTGCGCTGAATCGGCGGTGGTCCGACGCCGGCCCGCATCAGCACCGCGGCGCAGCGGGGGCGTCCTCCCCGAGCCGAACGGCGGGTGGGCCAGGACAGTTACTGCATCAAACGCTCAAGCGCGATCCGAAGATCGCCCGGCACACGCTCGCCATCATTGTAGAGAGCGACAACAGCGAGTGCCTCTTCACCCAGCGCACGCGCAGCTATGTCGTCCGGCGTGATGACCGCGCGGCCGAGCTGGCGGCGCGTGGGCCAATCGATCTGGCCGTAGGCGTGATACACCAGTTCGGCACAGCTTAAGCGATCGCGGGTCTCGACGTCGAAGTTGAAATCATAGCGCTTACCCACCTGGCGCAACGCCTGGCGGAGGCTTGCTGCCTGCTGCGCGGGCGTTTGCCCGGCGGGACGCAGCACGGCCACGTCGTCCACGTTGAGGAAATGCGCCAAGGAATTCAACTGCACGCCCGAGCGCAGCGCCTCCACGACGGACTGGCCAGCGCGGATGGCCGCCTGATACGGTCGCACCACCGGGTCGTCCCAAAGTCCAAGCGCACGGAGTTCGGACTCGGTGCCGACCCACAGCGCGGCGTGGCCCCAGCGGCCAGGAATGAAGCTGTCGGTCAGCCGGAACGGCGTGCGCTCGACCAGAATGTCGCCCGCGCGCAAATCGTTCGCCAGCCCGTCGCGCACGTCCGGCCGGTCGTAGAGCTTGCCGCGCCGGCTTTCCACCAGCCCCACGGTGTTACCGAAAATCATGCTGGTCAGATTCACGCCTTCATCCTTCAGGCGCAGCAGCGTCTCCGCGGTGAACGGCACGTAGAAACCGAGCTTGCGGCCCAGGGCAGCCAGCGGCGAGAAATGCCGCGTCATATTGTAAGAAGGACTTTGTGTGATCAGCTGGTCCAGATAGACCAGATGACGATCAGCCGCCAGCGTTGCGCGGGCCTGGACAATCTCAGCCTCGTAGTAGGCGATGCCCTGGCGCACGCGGCTGCGCGTTTCCTCCGACGCGAACGACAGTGCGATGCGGTTCAGCTCACCATAGTCGATGTCGTAACCCACATCCTTGTTGTTGAGCAGCATGCGCAGGCGCGGCTCCTCCTGATACAGCGAGATTGCGAGCAGGTAGTTGTCGTAGAGCATCAGCGCGGCGGAAAGCGACAGCATCACGCCCTTCAGCCGCGCCTCCGACGCCAGCGCCTTCCCCGGCCCCCACGCCCCGAGCCAGCATTCGTGTGCCTCAGCCACTGCGAAGAGCTGCCGACGCAGCGCCAGGTGCTCGGCCAGCCCCGCGCTGAGCTGGGCGAGATCCTGCCCCGACAGCGTTTCGCCCCGGTCCAGGGTCGCCCGGATCTGCGCCAGCAGCTGCAAGGTTTCGGCCCGATACATCAGCGCGGCTTCCACCATGGTCCGGTACGACTCGATTTCATCGTCCAGCGCAGCCATGCGCGCTGCATCGTCCGCTTGCGCGTGCGCCTCGGCCATATGCGCTCTGCAATCCTGGTGCGCCTGCAGGCGCTCGAAGCTGCCGGGCAGCGGCATTGCCACCGTTCGGGCAGCCGTTTCGGCCACCGGCTGCGCCACGCCGCAGCCGGCAAGCGGCAGCACACTGAAGACACACGCGATCAGCACGCCGCATTGCCCCCTCATCGACAATCCCCCTCGTCGGTTCAGAACAGGCGTGCCAGCACGAACGTGCCTACCATGGCGAACGCCAGCGCGATTTTCAGCAAGGCGCCGAACAGCAACCCCAGGGTGGCGCCGACGCCCGCGTGCAGCGCCGTCGAGAATCTTGTCTTGCCGCTGAACTCGCCGACCACGGCGCCGAGGAAGGGGCCGAACAGCAGGCCAGGCAACCCGAAGAACAGCCCCACCAGCGCGCCCGCCGCCGCGCCCCAGATCGCGCGCGACGAAGCGCCGAATTTCTTCGCGCCCAGCGCTGCAGCCAGAAAATCCACGCCGTAACTCGCCAGCGCCAGGAGGCCCAGCAAGGTCAGCGTCGTCCAGCCGACATAAACGAAGTTCTCCGCCCAGGCCAGCAGCACCAGCCCGGCGAACACCAGCGGAATGCCCGGCAGTACCGGCAGGACGAGCCCGGCGAAACCGACCGCGATCAGGAGCGCGGCCAGCGCCCACAGGAGGATTTGGGTACTCGGATCGATCATGGGGCGGGGCTCCTCTCCTTCGACGGGGCGTGTTGAACGGACACCGTGCGCATGCGCGGGTTCAGCGCCCTGCCCCGCATTCCCCGCCGCCGGTATTCCCGGCCTGCTGCCGAATCACCGAGGTTTCGATGACCCGCGCGCGCAGCTGCCCGCAGCCGCCTTCCACGTCCTGCCCCGCCGAGTGCCGCAGTTTGGCGAGGATGCCACGCACATGCAGGCGACGCGCCATTTCTGCCGCGCGTTCCCAGCTCGGGCGGCGATAGTCGAAGCCGTCGACGCCTTCCACGCGGTTGTAGGGAATCAGGTTCATCACTGCGTACTTGCCGGCCAGCAGGCGGGCGATGCCTTCCAGTTCGGTCTCGGTGTCGTTGATGCCTTCGAGCAGCGTCCACTGGTACTGGATGGGATAACCGGTGCGGCGGGCGTAGGCCTCGCCGAGCTCCACCAGTTCGTCCGGCGCGATCTCGGGGGCCTTCGGCAACAGGCGGCGCCGCAAAGCGGCATCGGTCGTGTGCAGCGAAAGCGCCAGCGCCGGCTTCACCTGCGCCTGCGGCAAACGCTCGAACACGCGCCGGTCGCCCACGGTCGAGAACACCAGGTTCTTGTGTCCGATGCCGCCCTCGATGCCCAGGAGTTCGATCGCCTCCAGCACGTTGTCCAGATTGTGCGCCGGCTCGCCCATGCCCATGAACACCACTTTCCTGACCCGACGGCGGCGGCGCGCCAGCACCACCTGCGCGGCGATCTCGGCGCTCGTCACCTGGCGCAGCAGGCCCGTGCGGCCCGTCATGCAGAACACGCAGCCCACCGCACAGCCCACTTGCGTCGACACGCACACGCCATCGCGCGGGAGCAGCACGGTTTCCACCGTCTGTCCGTCCGCCAGCGCCACCAGCAGCCGGGCCGATCCGTCCTCGCCCGGGTGCTCGGAATGCACCCGTGCCAGCGCGTCCAGCTCGGCGAACAGCTCGGGCAGCGCGTTGCGCAGCGCCAGCGGCAAAAAATCCTCGGCACGCCGCCGCCGGGTATCGAGCGAAGCCTCCTGCAGCCACGCCCGCAACACCCTGCCTTGGTGACAGGGGGCGGCGCCGAGGTGGCTCAGGCGTTGTTTGAGATGTGCGATTCGCATGTATTAACCGGCCTCCCCGCCCTGAAATTCACACGCACGCAGCGCAATCCCTGCGTCAGTTTCCATCGGGATACCACTTGCTTGACGTCGCCTCCTGGCCGGATGCATGTGGATGGCGAACCCCCGTCACTTCGACGCGGCCACCCAGACCCCGTCCCACCCCGCATCCGGCGGCGTCTGCCGGAACGCGGCGATCCGCTCCAGCATGACCTGCGCCGGGCGATCCCCCGGCATGGCGGAGAGGCATTCCCTGAACGCCGCTTCGGCCGCATCCCAGTCCCGCGCGCGATAGCGCGCGAGTCCTGCTTCGAAGCCCTGCACGGCAGCGCGTGCAGCGTCGTTCAGCGAGGTGGCTACGCCGATGAGTTCGTGCACCCGCACCGGCTCCTGCTTGCCGGCGACGCGCAGGCTGTCGATTTCGCGAAAAGCCAGGCTGTCGCCCGCGAGCTTGCGTGTGGCATCGCTGACGAGTATCCGCGTGCCGTAGAACTTGTTGGCCTGCTCCAGCCGGGAGGCGATGTTGACCGTGTCGCCGATGACGGTGTAGCCGCGCGAGGTTTCGGAGCCGATGTTGCCGACGGTGACCTCGCCGCTGGCGAGCCCCATGCGGACGTTGACAGCCGGCAGGCCGTGGGTGACGCCGAAGAGTTCGGGCAACGCGGCGCGGAAGGTTTCCAGCCGCGCCATCTGGTCGAGCGCGGCGAGGCACGCCAGCCGCGCATGGTCGGCGGGTTCGACGAAAGGCGGCCCCCAGAAGGCCATGACGGCGTCGCCGATGTACTTGTCGACGATGCCCTGCCGTTCGCGTATGCCTTCGGCCATGAGCGCGAAGTAGCGGTTGAGGAAGCGCACCGCCATGTCCGGCGTGAGGCCTTCGCACAGCTGGGTGAAGCCTTCGAGGTCGGAGAAGAACACGGTCATCGTCTGCCGTTCGCCGCGGTCGGCGGCGAGGCGGTTTTCCAGCAGGTGCTGCACGATGCGCGGGTCGACGTACTGGCCGAAGGTGGCGCGGATGCGCTCCTTTTCGCGCAGGCCGCCGACCATGTGGTTGAACGAGGTCGCCAGCGTGGCGAGCTCGTCGTGGGTCTTAACCCGGATTTCGACTTCGAGGTCACCCGCCTCGACGGCGCGGGTGCCGCCCAGCAGGCGCTTGACCGGATCGACCAGCGAGCGGGTGACGAACGCCGCAAAAATCAGGCCGAGCGCGGTGGCGATCGCGGTGACGATCCAGTTGAGCGTGGTGGCGCGTTCCTCTTCTTTCTTGGCCTGGCTGGCGGTGTCCTGGGTGAGCTTGTTGAGCAGATCGATGGTCTTGCCGATCTCGACGTCGACGGTGTCCTTTTCCTGCAAGAGCGCCTCGCGCACGATCTTCTCGGAGCGCGGCGTGCCCTCCTGCGCCTCAATCTGGAACTGGCGGAAGCGCATGTGGAAGTGCTGGCGCGCGGTCTGGATCGCGGGGAGCTGCCTGCCGAGCACGGCGAGCGTGACACGGTCGAGTTCGATGGCCTTCTGCGCCTCGGCCTCATTCAGCAGGCGCAGCGAGGAATCGACGATCTGGTCGGCGTTGACGCCGCGCAGGTCGAAGCCGGTGGACTCCTTCTCGATGAAGGCGGGATCGGGCTTTGCCGCGTCCATGCCCGCCATCACCCGCTCCATGTGCACCATCTGCTGGCGGATGAGGATTTCCACGCTGGCCACCTGTTGCTGCAGCGGCAGGTAGTAGTCGGCCAGCGCGCGCACCTGGTTGTTGAGCTGGCGGAAGTTGAGCACCGATAGCCAGGTGACGATCACCATCAGCACCAGCAGGGCGAGCGTGATGCTGAATATCTTGAGGCTGATGGGCAGTCGCATGGCATTTTCCCCGGGAGTGTTCAAAGCACCGGCTTGAGCGGCAGCAGCTGCCACAGCCGCACCTGGCCGCGCCGGGTAAGCGGCACGTACTGGTCGGGCTCGTCGGCGGCGCGCCAGCTGTTTTCCGGACGCAGGTCGGTTTCCATGATCTCCTGCAGCTGCCGCGCCAGGCCTTCGTGCCGGATGATCGCCCCGACCTCGGTGTTGAGATTTTCCGAGCGCGGGTCGAAATTGAAGGTACCGACGAAAGCGACTTTTCCATCGACCACCATGCTCTTGGCGTGCAGCGCAAACACCGGCGGTCTGGCAGGTGCGTTGGCACGCGACATCAGGGCGGCCCGGCTGGCCGGATCGGGCTTGAACTCGCGGATGTCGAGGCCCATCTTCAGCAGCGCGCGCCGCTGTTTGCGGTAACCCGAGAAGGCCTGCAGGTTGTCGGTGGAAGCGAGCGAGTTGGTGAGGATGCGCACCTTGACGCCGCGCGCCACCGCGGCCCTGAACAAGGCCTTCGCCCGGTCCGACAGCACCAGGTAGGGCGACTGGATCAGGATCGATTCCTTCGCCCCGGCCACCAGCTGCGCCAGCGCGGCGCCACTTGTTCCGCCGCCGCCGAGGCTCCAGCGGTTGCCGTTCTTCCCTGGCGTGTCGTGAATGAATTCGACCGGCCCCCAGGCCATGTCACGCGCCAATCGCGCGAAGGATTCCGGTGTCGCCGCGATCGCGGCCCGCACCTCGGGCGCAAAATTCTCCGGCCGCGCGGCGTAGGCGTGGAGTTCGCGATACACCTGCTGCACTTCGTCAGCGTCCACCTTCACGTGCTTTTTCATCAGGCCCAGGCCGTCGAAGCGTGCCTCTACCGGCACCGCGAGTGGACTGGTCCAGAAGGCGTCGAAGTTCGCCCGCATGGTTTTCACAGACTCGCCCAGCAGCAGCACGTCGCGGTCGCGAAAGGCGTAGTCGCGGTCGTAGTCGAAGTATTCGTCGGCCATGTTGCGTCCGCCGGTAATGCCCACGCGGCCGTCGACGATGAAGGTCTTGTCGTGCATGCGCTGGTTCACCCCGCGAAAATCGGTGATGACATTGAGCAGCCGCGTGTGCAGCGGCGTGCCGACCTTGTGCCTGGGGTTGTAGATGCGGATGTCGACGTTGGGATGCCTGGCCAGCGCGAGCAGGGTCTTGTCGGGCGCGTCGATCAGCAGATCGTCGACCAGCACGCGCACCCGGACGCCGCGCTCGGCTGCGCGCAGCAGGGCCTCGGCGGCAAGGATGCCGACGTTGTCGCTGCTCCAGATGAAATATTGCACCTCGATGCTGTGCCGCGCGTGGTCGGCGAGCCAGGCCCGCGCGCGCAGCGCGGATTCGCCCGTGTCGAGCAGGGTGGCGCCGGTCTGACCCGGGTGGGCGGCGATTTCAGCATCGATTAGGGCCATGTCCGCCGGCGGTGTGGCAGCGCGGGCGGCGGCCCACACCGTCATCACCAGCAGCACTGCCATGCAAAACCTCGTGGCCCCGATCATGTTCCCCCCGATACGCGCGTGTCTGCCGATGGTCCGGCCTGTCCATGGTGCGGATTGTATCGGCTCCGGACGGCCATTCCGCCTCCCCGATTGACCGTGTACCCGACTGGTGCGGCGGAATGCCGCAGCCCAGCCTTTGCCGGCACGCCTAGAATCCTGCTCATAACAAAGGAGGAGAGAGCGCATGAAAGCACCGTATGCCTGGCTGCTTGCCGGCTGTCTTGCAACGGGAGGCGCGCACGCCAGTTGCGGCGCGGCATTCTGTTCCAGCTCGAACGACTGGCTGACCTTGACCCAGGACGTCGCCGCCGGCTGGCGCGCATGGATGCAGGCGGAATACATCAAGCAGGACCAGCTGCGCCGCGGCACGGAAAAGCTCTCGCCTGGGCAGGTGGCGTCGCATCACGAAGAGGTCAAGACGCTGAACCGCAACGCCCTCTTCGGTCTGGAATTTGGCTTCATGCCGGAGTGGAGCGCGAGCCTGGTCCTGCCGGTCTCGAATCGCGAGCATTTGCACATCCATCACCACCACGGCACGCCCATCCCCGAAACCTGGCAGTACGACCAGATCGGCGACGCGCGCGTGACGCTGCGCTACCAGCCAGCGACACGCGCGACGGGAAACACCTCGTGGAGCGTGCAGGGCGGCCTGAAACTGCCGACCGGCCGCACCGACGTTCGCAATGCCGACGGCGACGAAGCGGAACGCAGCGTGCAGCCCGGCACCGGCACCACTGATCTGCTGCTGGGCGGCGGCATCGCCCGCCGGCTCGATGCCTTGCCGGGCACGCTGTTCGCCAATCTCACCTTGCAGGCACCGCTCGACGAGAACGGCGGCTACCGGCCCGGCGGGCGGGCCGGCCTGCAGGCCGGCTGGCTGCTGCCGGTGCAGGGCAGGCTCGACCTGATCCTGCAGGGCAATGTCCTGCACCTCATGCGCGATCGCGGCATCCATGCCGAACCCGAAGACAGCGGCCGGACGGAAGTGGCGCTCGTGCCCGGCCTGGCATACGCCTGGTCACGCCAGGTGTCGGTCTACGGCCAGCTGGAGCTGCCGGTCTACCAGCGGGTGAACGGCATACAGCTCGCCCACGACTATGCGCTGTCGCTCGGCCTGAGTTTCGTTCTGGACTGAAGCGGATTCAGCCGCGCGCGGGCACCACCGGCGTTGTGCGCACCACGTCACCGCACTGCGCCCGATGGCGCAGCGCATGATCCATCACGACGACGGCCATCAGCGCCTCGAGGATGGGCGTGGCGCGGATACCGACGCAGGGATCGTGACGCCCGTGGGTGACGACTTCGATGGGGTTGCCGGCGCGGTCGATGGAGCGGCCCGGCAGACGGATACTGGAGGTCGGCTTGATCGCGACATGACACACCAGATCCTGCCCGGTGGAAATGCCCCCGAGCACGCCGCCGGCGTGGTTGGAGAGGAAGCCTTGCGGCGTGATTTCGTCGCGGTGCTCGGTGCCCTTCTGCCTGGCCGACGCCATGCCGTCGCCGATTTCCACGCCCTTGACGGCGTTGAGTCCCATCAGCGCGTGCGCGAGGTCGGCGTCGAGCTTGTCGTAAAGCGGCTCTCCCAGCCCGACCGGCACCCGGTCGGCCACCACGGTGCAGCGCGCGCCGACCGAGTCGCCGGATTTCCGCAGCGCGTCCATGTAGGCTTCGAGCTCGGGCACGATGGCAGCGTTGGGCGCGAAGAAGGCGTTGTTGCCGACCTCGTCCCATGACACGAAGGGAATCTCGACCTCGCCCAGCGCGCTCATGTATCCGCGGATGCGCACGCCGTAGGCCTCAGCGAGCCATTTTTTTGCGATTGCGCCCGCGCCGACGATGGGCGCGGTGAGTCGCGCCGACGACCGGCCGCCGCCGCGCGGATCGCGAAAGCCGTATTTTTGCGTGTAGGTGTAGTCGGCGTGCCCGGGGCGGAAGGTGTCGGCGATGTTGCCGTAATCCTTGCTGCGCTGGTCTTCGTTGCGAATCAGGAGCGCAATCGGCGTGCCGGTGGTTCTGCCTTCGTAGAGGCCGGAAAGAATCTCGACCGTGTCCGATTCCTGCCGCTGGGTGACGTGGCGCGAGGTGCCGGGTTTCCTGCGGTCGAGGTCGTGCTGCACGTCGACCGCATCGAGGCTCAGGCCGGGGGGGCAGCCGTCGACCACACAGCCGATGGCGGGGCCGTGCGATTCGCCGAACACGGTGACGCAAAAGAGTTTGCCGAGGGTGCTGCCAGACATGGAATCTACCGGAAACAGGGCCGTGGAATGGGCCGGAGTCTAGCACAGGCGCGACTTGCGCCGCCGCGGGGCGAAGCTCCATCGCACCGCTCCCGCACTCGGATTGCTCGCGGGATTCGACCATTCAAGAGCCATGTTATTGACAATCATTCTCATTCCTATAAGATACGCACAACCCTCCTCAACCCAATCCAGGATCGCACCATGTATGTCTGCCTGTGCCATAGCGTAACCGACGCCGACATCCACCGCCTCGTCCGCACCGAAGGGGTCTGTACCGTACGCCAGCTGGGCGAGCACCTGGGGGTCGCCACCCAGTGCGGCAAGTGCGCCAAGTGCGCCAAGGACGTGTTGCGCGAGGCGCGCCAGAGCATTGCGGCCGAGTCGGATTGCCCCGCGCTGCTGGCTGCCGTGTGAAACGTTTCCATTCTCATTTTCACCCGTGCCCGCTTAACCCGCGACCTTCCTTGATTTGCACAGGGCCCTCCCTAGAATGGTGAAAGGCCCGTCCGCTCATTAGCCAGTCGCATCCAGCCAGCCAAGGGCAGCCCGGGCTCCCTCATCACTCCAGGAGAGAGCCATGAAAGGCGATAAAAAAGTCATCCAGTATCTGAACAAGGCCCTTACGGTCGAACTCACCGCGATCAACCAGTATTTCCTGCACGCCCGCATGTACAAGAACTGGGGCCTCGTGGCCCTGGGCAAGCACGAGTACGAAGAATCCATAGAGGAAATGCACCACGCCGACAAGCTGATCGAGCGCATTCTCTTCCTCGAAGGCCTGCCCAACCTGCAGGATCTCAACAAGCTGATGATCGGCGAGAACGTGGTCGAATGCCTCAACTGCGACCTCAAGCTCGAACTCGGCGGACGCGCGCTCTATGTCGAAGCCATCGCCCACTGCGAGTCGGTCAAGGATTACGTCTCGCGCGACATCCTCACCGGCATCCAGAAAGACACGGAAGAGCATATCGACTACCTTGAAACGCAGCTCGACCTGGTCGAGCGCATGGGCGTACAGAACTACATGCAGACCGCCGCCGGCCCCATCGAAAGCTGACCGTGTACGCATACAATGAACGCCCCCGCGCGGGGCGTTTTTTGTTTGCCATGACCGACACCTTTGACCTCCACTGCCGCGCCTGCCCCCGCCTCGCCGGGTTTCTCGACGACGTGCGCGCCAGGCATCCGGACTACCACGCCCGTCCCGTGCCGCCGTTCGGCGATCCGTCGGCGGCGCTGCTGATCGTCGGCCTCGCGCCCGGGATGCACGGCGCCAACCGCAGCGGCCGCCCGTTCACCGGCGACTACGCAGGCGTGCTGCTCTACGCCACGCTGCACAAATTTGGCTACGCCAGCGCGCCGGAATCGGTGTCGATGGACGATGGCCTCACGCTCACCGGCTGCCGCATCACCAACGCGGTGAAATGCCTGCCGCCCGCCAACAAGCCCGAGCCTGCCGAGATTCGCCAGTGCAACGGCTTTCTCGCCGCCGAGCTCGAGCAGCTGCCCGCGCGCGCCACCCTGCTCGCGCTGGGGCGCATCGCGCACGAAGCCGTGCTGCGCCCGCTTGGATTGAAACTGCGCGATTACGCCTTCGCCCACGGCAGCGACCACCGTCTGCCCAATGGCCTGCGGCTGGTCAGCAGCTATCATTGCTCGCGCTACAACACGCAAACCCGCCGCCTCACGCCCGAGATGTTCGAGGCCGTGTTCCGGCAGATTCAGGAGTCCTGACATGCCCGTCGTCACCATCAAGCTCGCCGGCAGCCTCACCCGCGAACAGAAGAAAAAGGTTGCCGAGGAAATCACCGCCACGCTGGAACGCCACGCCAACAAACCGGCGTCGTACACCTACATCGCGTTCGAGGAACTGCCCGATGAAAACTGGGCGATCGCGGGCAAACTGCTGGACGAGGAATAATGGCTTGACCCACCAGGGATGCGAAGAAACTCGAATACAGGCATGAGGTTTTACTTCGTGTCGCTTCGCGCCCTTCGCGGATGAAAAGCCCTATCCTGTGAGCATCACCAAAGACTTCCTCGCTTCGCTGCCCACCCTGCCCGGCGTCTATCGCATGATCGACGCCAGCGACACGGTGCTGTATGTCGGCAAGGCGAAAGACCTGAAAAAACGGGTCTCGAGCTATTTCCAGAAGAACGACCAGAGCCCGCGCATCAAGTTGATGCTTAAATCGGTCGTGCGCATCGACACTACGGTGACGCGCACCGAGGCCGAGGCGCTGCTGCTGGAAAACAACCTCATCAAGGGCTTGAAGCCGCGTTTCAACATCCTGTTCCGCGACGACAAGTCCTATCCCTACCTGCTGCTCACCGGCCACCGTTATCCGCGCCTCGCCTACTTTCGCGGCACGCCGAAAAAGACCGACCAGACCTTCGGCCCCTATCCGAATGGCTACGCGGTCAAGGAAAGCATCCAGCTGCTGCAAAAGGTTTTTCAATTGCGCAGCTGCGAAGACACCGTGTTCGCCAACCGCTCGCGCCCCTGCTTGCTGCACCAGATCAAGCGCTGCACGGCGCCCTGCGTGAACGCGATCACGCCCGAGGCCTACGCGCGCGACGTGGCCGAAGCCGCGCTGCTGCTGAAGGGCGAAGCCACCACGCTGACCGAGGCGATCACCGCGCAGATGAACGCTGCCGCCGAGGCGCTCGATTTCGAGACCGCCGCCTTTCTGCGCGACCGCCTGCGCATGCTGGCCACCGTGCGCGAAAAACAGTTCGTCGACACCACCGGCAGCGACGCCGACGCCGACGTGGTGGCAGTGGCCGAAGCCAGCGGCGTGATCGCGGTGAACCTCACCATGATTCGCGGCGGACGGCATCTCGGCGACCGCAGCTTTTTCCCCCAGCACAGCGAAGGCGCCACGCCCGCCGAGGCGCTGGAAGCCTTTCTCGCCCAGCATTACCTCGACCACCCGGTGCCCGCGCGCGTGTTGGTCAGCGCCGCGCTCGACACCGCCGCGCTCGAAACCATGCTCAGCGAGCAGGCCGGACGCAAAGTGCAGCTGCAACACCGCGTTACCGGCGAACGGCGCGTCTGGATCACCATGGCCGAGGCCAACGCGCGCCTGTCTGCCGAGCGGCGCAGCAGCGAGCGCGCCCACCAGTCGCAGCGCCTCGCCGCGCTGGCCGAAACGCTCGACCTGCCCGCGCTGCGCCGCATCGAATGCTTCGACATCTCGCACACCATGGGCGAAGCGACCATCGCGTCGAATGTGGTGTTTGAAGGCGACGACCTGAAAAAATCCGACTACCGCCGCTACAACATCAGCGACATCACCCCCGGCGACGACTACGCCGCGATGCGCGTCGCGCTCACCAAACGCTTCCACAAAAGCGTCGAAGACAACGGCGTGTTGCCCGACCTGCTGCTGATCGACGGCGGCAAAGGGCAGATTTCCAGCGCCGTCGAAGCCATGGCCGAGCTGGGGCTGTCTGACGTACTCTTGCTCGGCGTCGCCAAGGGCGAAGCGCGCAAGCCCGGCCTCGAAACCCTGATCTTCGCCGATGGCCGCGAATTGCGGCTCCCCAAAGACCACCCCGGCTTCCACTTGATCCAGCAGGTGCGCGACGAAGCGCACCGCTTCGCCATCACCGGCCACCGCGCCAAACGCGGCAAGGCACGCCTGCAATCCACCCTCGAAGACATCCCTGGCATCGGCCCCAAACGCCGCAAACAGCTGCTCGAACACTTCGGCGGGTTGCAGGGCGTGCGCAGCGCCGGTGTCGACGCGCTTGCCTCGGTGAACGGTATCAGTCGAGAATTGGCAGAAACCATCTACGGCGCCCTCCACTGAATGCCGCTCAACCTCCCCAACCTGCTCACCTGGCTGCGCATCCTTTTCATTCCGCTGATGGCCGGCGTGTACTACCTGCCTGCCGGCTGGGTGTCTCCGCACGACGCCAACCTGCTCGCTGCCGCGTTCTTTGGCGTCGCCGCGCTGACCGACTGGTTCGATGGCTATCTGGCGCGCGCACTCGGCCAGACCTCGGCTTTCGGCGCCTTTCTCGACCCCGTCGCCGACAAGCTCATGGTCGCCGCCGCGCTGATCGTGCTGATCGATCTCGATCGCGTCGCGCCGCTCGTCGGCCTCATCATCATCGGCCGCGAAATCACCATTTCCGCCTTGCGCGAGTGGATGGCCAAGGTCGGCAAGTCGGCCAGCACCGCAGTATCCTTCGTCGGCAAACTGAAAACCGCCGCGCAGATGATCGCCATCGTCCTGCTGCTGTTCTGGGATCCCGTCGCGGGTCTTCCCATTGCGCTCATCGGCGAAGTTCTGATCTGGATCGCCGCCCTGCTCACCCTCGTGTCGATGGCGTATTACCTCGCGATGGCAGCGCGCGCGCTACAAAAAAGCGCCTGAGGTGTTGACAGAAAAAAACGGAATCACCATAATGCGCAGCCTTCAACGCGGGAATAGCTCAGCTGGTAGAGCGCAACCTTGCCAAGGTTGAGGTCGCGAGTTCGAACCTCGTTTCCCGCTCCAGAATTCCGGGGAAAACGGTCACACGTTTTCCCCTTTTCGCTTGATTTGTGGCGATGCCCCCGGGCGCGGTAGCAAAGCGGTTATGCACCGGATTGCAAATCCGTGTAGGTCGGTTCGACTCCGGCCCGCGCCTCCAGACACCTTTACTGTCCGCCTGGCCCGGATGGTGAAATTGGTAGACACAAGGGACTTAAAATCCCTCGCCAGCGATGGCGTACCGGTTCGATTCCGGTTCCGGGCACCACACTTCCCCTTTCCAGCGCAGTCCTGCCGGTGGTATAATTCCGCCGCTTGATTCTTGAACAAATGGGCGTTGTGCCCATTTTTTATTTGTGGTGCCAATAGCGCGATGATGGATTTGCCCGCCCGACTGGAGCCTGTGCTCGCCGCACTCGGTTACGAGCTGGTCATGCTCGAGCGCGCAGGACGCGGCCTGATGCGGATTTTCATCGACAAACCGGGCGGAATCACCATCGACGACTGCGTCACGGTGAGCAACCACCTGAGCCATTGGCTCACGGTCGAGAACATCGATTACGACCGGCTTGAGGTGTCGTCGCCCGGGCTCGACCGCCCGCTGGTCAAGCCGCAGGACTACGCGCGCTTCGCGGGTGAACTGGTGACGCTGAAGCTGCGCGTGCCGCTGGACAACCGGCGCCGCCTGGTCGGTCAGCTGGTCGGCCTCGAGGGCGACGCGGTCAAGCTGACAGTCGACGGCAAGGATGTGCTGGTGGATTTGAGAAACGTGGACAGTGCCCGCCTGAAACCGGTGGTTTAGGCGAGAGACTGGAGGTGAATGATGAGCCGTGAAATGTTGATGCTGGTCGATGCACTGGCCCGCGAAAAGAACGTGGACAAGGAAGTGGTCTTCGAAGCCCTGGAACAGGCGCTCGCGCAGGCCACCAAGAAACGCTTCAAGGAAGAGGCCGACGTGCGCGTGTCGATCAATCGCGAAACCGGCGACTACGAGTCCTTCCGTCGCTGGCAGGTCGTCACCGAAGCCGAACTCGAATCCGAGGACTACCAGATTCTGCTCGTCGACGCCCAGGACAAGCACCCCGACATCGAGGTCGGCGACTACATCGAGGAGCCGCTGGAAAACGTCGAGTTCGGCCGCATCGGCGCGCAGGCCGCCAAGCAGGTGATCCTGCAGAAAATCCGCGACGCCGAGCGCGAACAGATCATCCAGGACTTTCTCGCCCGCAAGGAGCACCTCGTCAACGGTGTCGTCAAGCGCATCGACCGCGGCAACGCGATCATCGAATCGGGGCGCGTCGAGGGCTTTCTGCACCGCGACCAGATGATTCCGCGCGAGAATCTACGCGTGGGCGACCGCGTGCGCGCCTATCTGTTGCGTATCGACCGTGGCGCCCGCGGGCCGCAGGTGATCCTGTCGCGCACCGCGCCCGAATTCATCATGAAGCTGTTCGAGCTCGAAGTGCCCGAGATCGAGGAAGGCCTGCTCGAGATCAAGGCCGCCGCACGCGATCCCGGCCTGCGGGCCAAGATCGCCGTCGTCTCGCACGACCCGCGCATCGATCCCATCGGCACCTGCATCGGCCTGCGAGGCTCGCGCGTCACCTCGGTGACCAACGAGCTCGCCGGCGAGCGCGTCGACATCATCCACTGGTCGGCCGACCCGGCGCAGTACGTGATCAACGCGCTGGCGCCTGCCGAGGTCAGCTCCATCGTCGTCGACGAGGACAAGCACAGCATGGACGTGGTGGTCGACGAGGAACAGCTGGCGATGGCGATCGGCCGCGGCGGCCAGAACGTGCGCCTGGCGTCCGAGCTCACCGGCTGGGACCTCAACATCATGTCGCGTGAAACCGCCGAGGAAAAACAGCAGACGGAAAGCCGCAAGACGCTCGACCTTTTCATCTCCAAGCTCGACGTGGACGAGGAAGTCGCGCAGATTCTGGTGGACGAGGGCTTCTCCACGCTGGAAGAAGTGGCCTACGTGCCGCTGAACGAAATGCTGGAAATCGAGGCCTTCGACGAAAACCTGGTCAACGAACTACGCAATCGCGCCCGCAATGCCCTGCTCACCGCCGCCATCGCCGGCGAGGAACAGGTCGAGGCTTCCGCCGGCGACCTGCTGTCGCTCGAAGGCATGGATGCCGAAACCGCGCGCCTGCTCGCCAGCAAGGGCGTGCACACCACCGAGGATCTGGCCGAACTGGCGGTCGATGAACTGACCGAGATGGCCGCGATGGACGCCGAACGCGCCAAACAACTGATCATGGCCGCACGCGCGCCCTGGTTCGCTCAGGGTTAACCGACCATCCGGTTGAACAGGCTTTACGCCACGAGGATTGCATGAACGTTGAACAATTCGCCCAGGAACTGAAACTGCCGCCCCAGCTGTTGCTTGAACAGCTGAAGGCTGCGGGCGTCAACAAGAACGATGCGGCCGATGCCGTGACCGAGGCTGACAAGGCGCATCTGCTCGACTACCTGCGCAAGATGCACGGCGGCGGCGATACCGGCAAGACCAAGATCACCATCACCCGCAAGCAGACGGGCGAAATCCGCAAGACCGACAGCACCGGCAAATCGCGCACCATTCAGGTGGAAGTGCGGAAATCGCGCACCTACGTGAAACGCGATCCTGCCGCGCTCGCCGCCGAGGCGCAGGCCGAGGCCGCCAAAGCCGAAACCGCACCGGTCGAGGTGCCGCCCGCGCCGGTCGTCGAACCTGCGCCCGCACCGGTCGTCGAAGCCGCGCCGGCACCCGCTCCGGAGCCGGTTGCG
>JAIWOS010000215.1 GCA_020217265.1 Thiobacillus sp.
GCGACCCGGCTGGGCGGCGGCGCCGAACGCGGCGAGCCCGGCAGCGACGACGCCTGGCGCGCCGAGCTCGTCACCGCCAGCGCCACCATGGACAGCCTACTCGCCGAAGCGCACCTCGCCGCGCAAAGCGACGCGCCGCTCCTGATCCTGGGCGAATCGGGCACCGGCAAGGAGGTGCTGGCGCGCGCGGTACACCGCGCCAGCCCGCGGCATGCGGCGCCCTTCGTCGCCATCAACTGCGGCGCGATCCCCGCCGAACTGCTCGAATCCGAACTCTTCGGCCATGTGAAGGGCGCTTTCACCGGCGCGGCGCGCGACCACGCCGGCCTCTTCCTCTCCGCGCAGGGCGGCACGGTGTTCCTCGACGAAATCGGCGACATGCCGCTGCCGCTGCAGGTGAAGCTGCTGCGCGTGCTGCAGGAAAACGAGGTGCGGCCGGTCGGCGCCACCGAATCGCGGCCGATCGACGTGCGCATCCTGTCGGCCACCCACCGCAACCTGGAAGACGCCATCGCCGCGGGCAGCTTCCGCGAAGACCTGTACTACCGCCTCAACGTGGTGAATCTCGCGCTGCCGCCGCTGCGCGAGCGGCGCGAGGACATTCCGCTGCTGGCGCAGCATTTTCTGGAGGAGCTTGCGGCCAAGTACCGCCGCCCGCTCGCCGGTTTCGCCCCCGAGGCGCTGGAAATGCTGGTGAGCGCCGACTGGCCGGGCAACATCCGGCAGCTGCGCAACGTGCTGGAACAGTGCTGCGCGCTCGCCACCACGCCGACCATCCCCGCCTCGCTGGTGGCGCGCGCGCTGCGCGACAAGCCGGCCGAGATCCGCCCGCTGGCCGAGGCGCGCGCCGCGTTCGAACGCGACTACCTGATCACCCTGCTGAAGCTCACGCGCGGCCAGGTCAGCGAAGTCGCGCGGCTCGCCGGCCGCAACCGCACCGAGGTGTACCGCCTGCTGCAACGCCACCAGCTGAATCCCGCGCTGTTCAAGGCGAGCAGCGAACCGGCGCCGTAACTCCGCCACGCGGCGGGCGTGGCACGCCTCCTGCATGACGCCTCCATGCCATGTGGCATCGTCACTTTTGAAGGAGGAGCATCATGTTCGGATGGGCCATCACCTTTCTGATCGTCGCCATCGTCGCCGGCATCTTCGGCTTTGCTGGCATCGCGGGCACGGCGACCTGGATCGCCAAAATCCTGTTCGTCGTCGGCCTGGTCGTGTTTCTGGCCATGCTTGTCGCCGGCAGGCGACCGCCCAGCCTCTGATCCGTCGCCCCCGGCGGCAAAACGCCGCCACCCGTCACCAAGGGGAACCCTGTTCCCCTTTTTTTGCGGCTCGCCCCTGACACGCCCGCCTGTCGCCCTTGCTGGATGTGTGAGGATTAAATGAGACATAGTCGATGCGACGGAAAAACGGGAAAGGGCGGGAAATGGCGGGACTTAATGCGATAAGTCATTGAAATAGCACGCGAAGCGTGCCGCGCAGCGGCTATGACGGCGGCAACGCCTGTTTGCGCACATTGCATGCGACAAAAAACAGCCTTGCGGCCGCCAGTCAGGCGGTTTTTTTGAGGCGATCGAGCTCGGCGCGCATCTCTAGCAGCGCCCGGCGGAGCTCGGCGGCTTCTGCCGCCGATTGAGCGCGCGCGAACATTTCATCGAGGAAGGCGGCGGCCTCCTGTTCGGACATGCCGGCCAGCAGGAGGCCGATTTTTTCCAGCCGCCGCGCATAGGGCACTTCGTCGAAAGCGTTGTCCGGCGCGGGTTTAGCGGCTTCGCGACGCATCGGTCCGCGCCCGGTGGCCAGCCACTCCAGCGAGACGCCAGCGGCGTCTGCGATGCGTATGAGCCTTTCCATGCCTGGCTGCTTTTCGGCTTTAAGGTACGACCGGATTAAACCTTCAGATAGGTCACATCGTCTGGCGAACGCCGCAACCGGCTCGTCTCCGATGCAGTCGCGGAGCCTGGATGGAAAGCTACTCGCGTGCACGATTCGACTCCGAGAATCGTGCACGCGAATCGTGCATCGTGCGTAAATCGTGCACGATTCGGACACGAGAATCGTGCACGAATCGTGCGTTGCAGACCGGCATAAAAACCTCGCTCAAAAGTGTTGACACGTCTCGGAAGTGCGTTATACTGGCAACAACTAGTTAAGAGGATAGCACCATGACGCCAATCGGGGACATGAAGCATGTGCGCAGGCAGTTAATCATGCGCGGGTACGACAGCGTTGAGCAGTGGGCGCGGATGCGGGGATTCCTGCCAGGCACGGTGCGGCGCGTGGTGTACGACTGGGGGCACCGTGCCGACGAGCCGCACGGCGGGCTTGGCCGCCAGATCATCGCAGCGCTGCGAGATGAGATGAAGAAGCCGCCTGTTGAGATTGCGGCATGAGCGTCTGGCTCTCCCCGCAGCAGATCGCCAGCATGCGGCTGGCCTGCATGCCGACACACGAGGTATCGATTCGCCGCATGTGTAAAAAAAATTTATTCGTATTTCGCTCAAAAGAGCGAGGCAAGGGCATCGAGATCGCGCTCGACAGCCTGCCGATCGAGGCGCAGCGCGATTACTACGCGCGGTATACACCCCCCGCCCCCACCGGCGACCCCATCCAGGCGGGATTGCCCTCCCCCGCCGATACCAGCCCGGCGGCCACCGGCGCGGGTGGGGTCTCCAGTGGGGGCGGGTTGTGTGGATGGCGGAATCCTTCCCTCACCCCCGCCCCATCTCCCGATGGGAGCGGGGGGGGCGCATTCGACCCCATCCTCGTCGGCCAGCTCATCGGCACCTGCGCGCGTGACGACGATTTCGAGCGGGTCTTGAAGGCCCGCGATCTGATGCTGCTCTTGAAGCCGCTGCTGGACCTGCCCGAGCGGCACCGCGGCCGGCGGGCGATGGCGGAATCCATCGCCGCCGCGCTTGGCAAGAGCGTGGCGCAGGTCTACCGGCTGGCCGATGTGGCGCGCGAGCATGGCGTGATGGGGCTGGCCCGCATCGGTGAGCGGCGCGACCGCGGGCAGGCTCGTACGCTCATCAGCGGCCCGTGGCTGGCATGGGCCAGCGAGACGCTGGCCGTCTGGCCGGGCGAGGACCTGCCCGTGCTGGCCGAGCGGATGCGCCAGGCGGTGCGCAGCGCATGGGTGGGCGGCGCGCCCTCCGAGCGGCAGTGCTGGCTCAAGGCCACGGCCGCCGTGGCGAAAGACCTGATGGAGATGGGCTGCCCGCGCGAAGCCTGCGCGGCGCTGCTCAATGTGCCCGCGCCCAGGCGGTATCTGGCCGCCGAGGGACAGCATTTCCGGGTTGCCGGGCGGGCGCTGCGCGATGGCAAGTCGATCTATGACAAGCATCTCGCGCCGGTCAGGCGCACGGCCAAGGGCCTGCTGCCGGGCGATCTTGTCTGCGGCGACATCACTCCACTCGATATTCCTGTTTTACGCGACGACGGCAGCACTGCCTATGCGCGCATCATCGCCTGGCACGACGTTGCCACAAACTGGCTCTGGGCCGATCTCGTGCTGCTGGACAAGGGCACCGGCATCCGGCGTGAGCACGTGGCTGCCTCCTACGCCGGAATGTGCGAGCGCGCGCCCTTCGGCGCGCCGCGCCGCATCTACCTGGACAACGGCTCCGAATACAAGTGGGACGAGATGCTCGTTGCCTGCAAGCGGCTGGCGGACTTCACTGGCCAGGCGTTCGCGGCGGACGAGGCTACCACCGCGCCCGCCGAGCGGCAGGTGATCCGATCGATCCCGTTCCGCCCGCGTGGAAAGCGCATCGAGGGCCTGTTCGGGAATCTGTCAGATTGGCTGGGCTGGTGGTTCGGCTACGTGGGCGGCAACCGCATGACCAAGAAGGTAGCGACACTCGGCAAGGGTGTGCAGCCCGCGCCGTTCGCGGCGGTGAAGGACTGGCTGGATCGCACGCTGGCCGACTACCACGTGACGCCGCAGCCGAGATCCGAGCACATGGACGGAATGAGTCCGCAGCAGAAGCTCACGGCGGCGCTGGAGTCCGGATGGAGGCCGTGGCGGATCAATGCGCTGACGCTGCTGCTGGCCTTTGCCGACTACCACATCCGCACCATCGACCGGGGGACGATCAGCGTGGACGGCGTGCGCTACACGGGCGACTTCCTGATGGTGATGGAGGGCAAGGTGCAGGTGGCGGTGCCGCGCGTGCTCAACGCCGCCGGCGTGCGGGTGGCCTACGTTCTGGAAGGGACGAAGGTGCTCGGCATGATCGAGGAAGAGCGCGTGTACCAGATCACCGACCAGGCAGGCGCGAAGGAAGCCGGGCGCAGGCGCGGCGTGCTCAAGC
>JAIWOS010000134.1 GCA_020217265.1 Thiobacillus sp.
GCGCCGGCCTGCGCGACACCCGCCTCGCCCAGCGCCGCACCCGCCAGCAGCGCGGCCGCGCCCTGCATGAAGCGCCGCCGTTCGCGGTAGATTTCGGGCGGCGTGATCTCGGACGGAAGGATGTCGGACGGGGGGCGAATCAACATGATGGAATCCTGGAGGACGCGGTTAAGAAACTGTCGGCACGCATGGGCAAACCTTACAAGGCCCACACACCAACTTGACCCGCGCGCGCGGTTTTTGTTTCAGGCCGGAACTGATAAGGTGCCTGCCCATCGTATGTCTTTGTTCCAGTTGCGGAAACCACCATGCGCGCCTTAAGCCTCCTGCTTCTTGTTCCCGCGCTCGCCTTTGGCCAGGCCAGCGGCCCGCCGTTCATTCCGGTCAATCTGGTCAAGGCGGCCGCCAGTCCGGTCTCGAATACCGTGCAAGCCGTCGGCGCTCTGATCGCCGAGGACAGCGTGATGTTGCGCCCGGAGATCGACGGCCGCATCGAGCAGTTGCTGTTCCGCGAAGGTCAGCCGGTGAGAAAGGGCGCGGTCGTGGTCCGCCTGGACGCGGCCGAGCAGCGCACCCGCGTGGCTGCCGCCGAAGCCGACCTGCGGCTGGCGGAAAGCCGCTTCAGGCGCAGCGAGGAACTGGTCGCGCAGAACTTCATTTCGCGCCAGGCGCTCGACGAAGCGCGCGCCAACCTCGACATCCTGCGCGCCCGGCTGAACCAGGAGCGGGTGGCGCTTGCCCGCACCGAGCTGCGCGCCCCTTTTAACGCCGTCGCCGGCCTGCGCCAGGTCAGTCCCGGCGCGTATGTCGGCAAGGGCGACGACATCGTGCGGCTGGATGCGCTCGGCCATCTCAAGCTCGAAGTGCCGGTGCCGGAAACCTATCTGCCCCGCGTGAAGCTCGGCCAGCCGGTCACGCTGACGGTCGACGCCCTGCCCGGCCAGACCTTCTCCGGCAAGGTCGACGCGATCGACCCGCGGGTCGACCCGGCCAGCCGCAACGTCCGGGTGCGCGCCCGCATCGCCAACCCCACGGGCCAGCTCAAGCCCGGCATGTTCGTCCGCGCGACCGCCCAGCTCGGCGGCCGGACGAGCGCGATCCTGCTGCCCGAACAGGTCATCGTGCCGCGCGCCGACGGCAACTACGTGTTTCTCGCCGTCAACGGCAAGGCTGAATTGCGCAAGGTCGCGCTCGGCAGGCGCGAGCCCGGCCGGGTCGAAATCCTTTCCGGCGTCGCGCCCGGCGACAACGTCGTGCTCGACGGCCAGATCAAGCTGCGTCCCGGGGTTCCGGTGGTATCGCTGGAACAGGCGGCGCAGATGATGAAGAAGTTGCAATCGGCCAAGCCGCGCTGACCCGGGGCCTGCCATGATCCTCTCCGACCTCTCCATCCGCCGCCCGGTCCTGGCCACGGTGATGAGCCTGCTCATCGTTCTGGTCGGGCTCATTGCCTTCGACCGCCTGCCGGTGCGCGAGTACCCCAACATCGATGCGCCGGTGGTGTCGGTGCGCACCGTCTACCCCGGCGCCTCGGCCGAGGTGATGGAGTCGCAGGTCACCAAACCGCTGGAAGACGCGCTCTCCGGCATCGAAGGCATCCGCACCATCAAGTCGGTATCGCGCGAGGAAGTCAGCCAGATCACCGTAGAGTTCGTGCAGAGTCGCGATCCCGAGGCCGCCGCCAACGACGTGCGCGACCGCGTCGCGCGCACGCGCGGCCAGCTGCCCGAGGCCACCAACGACCCGGTGGTCGCCAAGATCGAGGCCGACGCTCAGGCCATCATCTGGCTCGCGTTTTCCAGCGACCGCCAGACGCCGCTGCAAATCACCGACTACGCCGACCGCGTGGTGGCCGACCAATTGAAGACGCTGCCGGGGGTGGCCTCGGTCATCATCGGCGGCGAGCGCCGCTACGCCATGCGCATCTGGCTCGACCCCGCACGCATGGCCGCGCTGGGCGTGACCGTGCAGGACGTCGAGGCGGCCCTGCGCAGCCAGAACACCGAACTGCCCTCGGGCCGCATCGAAAGCCGCGAACGCGAATTCACCGTGCTCGCCGAAACCGACCTTCGCACGCCGGCCGAATTCGAGCGCCTGGTCATCCGCGACAGCGGAGGCACGCTGATCCGCCTGGCCGACCTCGGGCGCGCCGAAATCGGCGCCGAGGACGACCGCAACATCGTGCGCGTCAACGGCCGGCCGGCGGTCGGCCTCGGCATCGTCAAGCAGTCGACCGCCAACACGCTGGCGGTGGCGCGCGCGGTGAAGGCGGAGCTGCCGCGCATCGAGGCCGCGCTCCCCGAGGGCATGACGCTCAGAGTCGGCTTCGACAGCTCGATCTTCATCGAGAAATCCATCGACGCCGTGTACCAGACCATGCTCGAGGCCATGGTGCTGGTGGTTGGCGTGATCTTCCTGTTCCTGCGCAACGGCCGCGCCACGCTGATTCCCTTCGTCACCATCCCGGTGTCGCTCGTCGGTGCGTTCATCTTTCTCTACGCCATGGGCTTCACCATCAACGTGCTGACGCTCCTGGGCCTGGTGCTCGCCATCGGCCTGGTGGTCGACGACGCCATCGTGATGCTGGAGAACATCTACCGCCACATCGAAGCAGGCATGCCGCCCTTCGAAGCCGCCATCAAGGGCGCCCGGGAAATCGGCTTCGCTGTGGTGGCGATGACGCTCACGCTTGCCGCCGTGTTCGCCCCGCTCGCCTTCGCCGAAGGCAACACCGGCAAACTCTTCACCGAATTCGCGCTCACCGTGGCCGCTGCCGTGCTGGTCTCCGGCTTCGTCGCGCTCACACTCACGCCGATGATGGCGAGCCGGCTGCTGCGCCACGAAACCCGCCACGGCGCTTTCTTCAACTTCGGCGAGCGCGTGCTGAGCGGCCTCAACGCCGCCTACGCGCGCGGCCTCGCCCGCACCCTGCGCCATCCCGCCGCCGTCGCGCTGGTGTTCGTGCTGGTCGCCGGGGCCGCCTGGGGGCTGCTGAAATCGCTGAAATCCGAACTCGCGCCGACCGAAGACCGCGGCTTCTTCATCGGCTTCATGCTGGCGCCCGAAGGCGCCACCCTGCAGTACACCGACGGCTACGCGCGCCAGCTCGAAGCCCTGTACCGGGACGTGCCCGAAATCAGCACCGCCTTCGTCGTGGTCGCCCCGGGGCTGGAACGCCCCAACCCGGTCAACACCTCGCTCTCGTTCGTGATGCTGAAACCCTGGGAGGAACGCAGCCGCAGCCAGATGGACATCACCGTCGCGCTCGCCCCGAAAATGTTCATGGGCCTGCCCGGCGTGCTCGCCTTCCCGATCAACCCGCCCTCGCTCGGCCAGAGCTTCCGCAACCCGCCGCTGCAGTTCGTGGTGCAGGCGCCCAGCTACGAGGAGCTCAACACGGCGGTCGAGGCCTTGATGGCCAAAGTGCGCGCATACCCGGGGCTTGCCAACCCCGACACCGACCTCAAGCTCAACAAGCCGCAGCTCAGGGTCGCCATCAACCGCGACAAGGCCGCGCAGATGGGCGTGGGCGTGGACACCATCGGCCGCACGCTGGAAACCCTGCTCGGCGGCCGCGAAGTCACGCGCTACAAGCAGCAGGGCGAACAGTACAACGTGATGGTGCAGCTCGATCCCGCCGCGCGCGCCACGCCGGACGATCTCACCGCACTCTACGTGCGCGGGCGCGACGGCAGCCTCACCGCGCTGTCCAACCTGGTCGCGGTGAAAGAAGCCGTTGCGCCCAAGGAACTCAACCACTTCAACCGCCAGCGCGCCGCGATCATCTCGGCCAACATCGCCCCCGGCTACACGCTGGGCGAAGCGCTCGCCTTCATGGACCAGGCCGCCAAGGACACCCTGCCGAAGAACACCCGCACCGCGCTCGACGGCCAGTCGCGCGAGTTCGGCGAATCCGGCCAGACGCTGGCAATCACCTTTGCGCTGGCGCTGGTCATCATCTATCTGGTGCTGGCGGCGCAGTTCGAGAGCTTCGTCTCGCCCTTCGTCATCCTGCTCACCGTACCGCTCGCCGCTACCGGCGCGCTGCTGGCGCTGAAACTCACCGGTGCCACGCTCAACGTCGACAGCCAGATCGGGCTGGTGATGCTGGTCGGACTCATCACCAAGCACGGCATTCTCATCGTCGAATTCGCCAACCAGCTGCGCGGGCGCGGCAAGGCCCGGGTCGAGGCCGTGATCGAGGCCGCCAGCCTGCGCCTGCGCCCCATCCTCATGACCACCGCCGCGATGGTGCTGGGCGCGGTGCCGCTGGCGCTCGCCGCCGGCGCAGGCGCCGAATCGCGCGCCC
>JAIWOS010000135.1 GCA_020217265.1 Thiobacillus sp.
CACCCGCCGCCAGCTCGCCGCGATGTCCGCCTCGCCCGGCGCGCGGTAGCGCGTCTCCCACACCTGGCGGGCAAGGTCGAGCTCGAAGGGGGCGGGGGTCGTCATGGGACTGAGCCGGAAGCGGACGATGAGGCATTATCCGCCTCTCGCGCTACAGTGCATGCCATGACCGAACCGCTTCATCCCTACGCCGCACTCACCCCCGACGTCGCGCTCGACGCGCTCGACAGCACCGGGCTGCATGCCGACGGCCGGCTGCTGGCCCTGAACAGCTTTGAAAACCGCGTCTACCAGATGGGCGTGGAGGACGGCGCATTCGTGGTGGTGAAGTTCTACCGCCCCGGGCGCTGGAGCGACGACGCCATCCTCGAAGAGCACGCCTACACGGCCGAGCTGGCCGAACGCGAGATTCCGGTGGTGGCGCCGCGCGTGCTCAACGGCGCCACGCTGCATGTCTGGGCCGGCTTCCGCTTCGCGGTGTTTCCCAAACAGGGCGGCCGCCCGCCGGAGTTCGACCGGCCCGGCACGCTCACCCGCATGGGGCGTTTCTTGGGCCGCATCCACGCCGTGGGCAGGCAGCGGCCGTTTGTGCACCGGCCCGCGCTCGACCTCGCAAGCTTCGGCATCCAGTCGCGCGACTTTCTGCGCGCGGGCCATTGGCTGCCGCCCGACCTCGCGCCGGCGTGGTCGAGCGTGATCGACCACGCGCTCGAACAGGCGGCGCACTGCTACGCGCGCGCCGGCGAGGTGCGAACGATCCGCCTGCACGGCGACTGCCATCCCGGCAATGTCCTGTGGACCGACGCCGGCCCGCACTTCGTCGATTTCGACGACTGCCGCACGGGGCCGGCGGTGCAGGATCTGTGGATGCTGCTCTCCGGCGAGCGCGAAGCGCAGCAGGCGCAACTCGACGCCGTCCTCGCCGGCTACGAGGACTTCGCCGAATTCGATCCGCGCGAACTCCATCTCGTCGAGGCGCTCCGCACTCTTCGCCTCGTCCACTACGCCGCCTGGCTCGCGCGCCGCTGGGACGACCCGGCCTTCCCCGCCGCATTTCCGTGGTTCAATACTCAGCAGTACTGGCAGGCGCGCATCCTGGAACTGCGCGAGCAGATCGCGCTGATGGACGAGCCGCCGCTGGTGGCGTGAACGGTGTTTTTTCCGCGAACGGCGCGAAAAACCCCCGATCGCCCTCCGGGTTGAGTTTTTAATTCGCGCGTTTTTGCGCCCTGCGTGGACAAAAGGGTTTGAATCATGTGTGGCATTGCCGGTGAATTCCGTTACGACAACTCTGCCCCCGACGCGCAAACGATGGCGCGCATGCTCGCGAAGCTCGCGCGGCGCGGGCCCGATGCCGAAGGCCAGCACGTCGACGGCGCGGTGCGACTGGGGCACCGGCGGCTGGCGATCATCGATCTCTCCGAAAAATCCGCCCAGCCGATGGTGGACGCCGCCACCGGCACCGCGCTGGTGTTCAACGGCACCATCTACAACTACCCCGAGCTGCGCGCCGATCTCATCGCACGCGGCCACGCCTTCCATTCCGACGGCGACACCGAGGTCATCCTGCGCGCGTATCTGGAGTGGGGCGAGGCGTGCGTCGAACGCCTGCACGGCATGTTCGCCTTTGCGATCTGGAATCGCGACACCCTGTTCCTCGCGCGCGACCGGCTCGGCATCAAGCCGCTCTACTACAACGAAACGGCGGGTGCGTTCCGCTTCGCCTCCACGCCGCAGGCGCTGATCGCGGCGGGCGGCGTCGACACCTCGCTCGACGCGGTGGCGCTGCACCACCACTTCACGCTGCATGCCGTGGTGCCGGCGCCGCGCACGATCCTCAATGGCATCCGCAAGCTCGCGCCGGCAACCACGCTGACGGTGAACGCGCGCGGCGATCTGCTGCACCGGCGTTACTGGTCGCTGAAGGCGCAGCGCCCGGCACAGGCAAAGACCGAAGCCGAATGGACCGAGGCCATCCACGCGAGCCTCAGGCAGGCGGTAAAGAAGCGCATCGAGATCGCCGACGTGAAGGTGGGCGTGCTGCTCTCCGGCGGGCTCGATTCCAGCCTGCTGGTCGCCCTGCTCGCGGAGCAGGGCGTGCCCGACCTTTTGACCTTCTCGGTCGGTTTCGAGGACCAGCCCGAGGAGCGCGGCAGCGAGTTCGAGTACTCCGACCCGGTGGCGGCGATGTACGGCACGCGCCACCACAAGTACCTCATTCCCAATGCGGAAGTGCTGAAACGCCTGCCCGAGGCGGTGAACCAGATGAGCGAGCCGATGTTCGCGCAGGACGCGGTGGCGTTCTACCTGCTCGCCGAGCAGGTCAGCCAGACGGTGAAGGTGGTGCAGAGCGGGCAGGGCGCGGACGAGGTGTTCGGCGGCTATTTCTGGTATCCGCGCATGGCGGCGGAAACCGCCGGCAGCGCGCTGGATCGCTTCCGCAAGCACTATTTCGACCGCGACCACGACGAGTTCCTGGCGATGGTGCAGCCGGCCTTTCACGGCAGCGACACCACCGCTGAACTTGTCGCCGCGCATCTTGCCGAACCGTTTGCCGACGAATTCATCGACCAGGTGCTGCGCATGGACGTGACGATGCTGATTACCGACGACCCGGTGAAGCGGGTCGACAACATGACCATGGCCTGGGGGCTGGAAGCGCGCGTGCCGTTCCTCGATCATCAGCTGGTCGAACTCGCCGCGGCCATGCCGCCCGAGCTCAAGCTCGCCAGCGAGGGCAAGCATGTATTGAAAACCATCGCGCGCGGCCGCGTTCCGGACGCCGTGATCGACCGCAAGAAGGGCTACTTCCCGATGCCTGCGCTCAAGTACGTGCGCGGCGATTTCCTCGACTTCATGCGCGACATCCTCAACTCCCGCGCCTGCCGCGAGCGCGGCCTCTACCACCGCGCCTACGTCGACCGCCTGCTCGATGCGCCCGAGTCGCACCACACCCGCATCCAGGGCAGCAAGCTGTGGCACCTGGCGCTCACCGAGTACTGGTTGCAGATGCATGCGTAGCTGCGCGTTCCTCCTCGGCGTGCTGGCGGCGCTGCCGGCCTGGGCCGACGGCGCGCCGCCGCAGGGGTTTTCCGACTGGCTGGCGGCATTCCGCACGGAAGCGGCGGCGCAGGGCATTGCCGCCGCCACGCTCGACGCCGCGCTCGCCGACGTCCAGCCGCTGCCGCGCGTGATCGAACTCGACCGCCGCCAGCCCGAATTCCTGCAAACCTTCGCCGACTACCAGAGCCGCCGCGTCACCCCGGCGCAGGTTGCGCGCGGCCAGGCCCTGCTCGCCGAACACGCCGCGCTGTTCGACGCGGTCGAGACGCGCTTCGGTGTGCCGCGCGCGGTGCTGGCCGCGTTCTGGGGGCTGGAAACCGGCTACGGCCGCACGCTCGGCAGCTTCAACATCCCGGCCGCGCTCGCCACGCTGGCGTGGGACGGCCGCCGCAGCGCCTTCTTCAGGGCGCAGCTGGTCGACGCCCTGCGCATCGTCGAAGCCGGCCACGTTGCGCCCGCTGCGATGAACGGCTCGTGGGCCGGCGCGATGGGCCACCTGCAGTTCATGCCGTCCACCTTCCGCGCCTACGCGCTCGACGGCGACGGCGACGGCCGCATCGACCCGTGGAATTCGCTGCCCGACGCGATGGTGTCGGCGGCCAACTACCTGCGGCGCGCCGGCTGGCGGCCGGGCGAACCGGTGGCGCTGGAAGTGCGCCTGCCGGAAAACTTCGACTGGCGGCTCGCGCGCGAATCCTACCGCGTGGCGCTCGCCGACTGGATCGCGCGCGGCGTGACCCTGGCCGACGGCGCCGCCTGGCCGGCGGTTTCCGGTCCGGCAGCGATCGTCCTGCCGCAGGGCTGGCGGGGGCCCGCCTTCATGGTGTTCGACAATTTCGACGTGGTGATGCAGTGGAACCGCTCGCTGAACTACGCGCTGGCGGTGGCGCAGCTCGCGCGGCAGCTGGCCGGTGGCCCGCCGCCGGTTTCGCCGCCGGGCGAAACCGGCGCGCTGTCCACAGCGCAGGTGCAGATCCTGCAGCGCCAGCTCAACGAGCTGGGCTACATGGCGGGGGTGCCGGATGGCGTGATCGGCCCGCGCACGCAAAGCGCGCTGCGCCGCTTCCAGGCCGCCAACCAGCTGCCCGCCGACGGCTATCCTGGCCCTGCCGTGGCCGCGAAACTCAACGCCGTGCACGCCGAGGCGGCGGGCACTGGCAAACTGAGCCTCGCGCCGGCCGCCCCGGCTGCATTCGA
>JAIWOS010000216.1 GCA_020217265.1 Thiobacillus sp.
GGTCGCCAGCAGCCACGCCAGCGCGAACAGCGGCGTCGCGACCAGGAGCGAACCGGTGGTGATCGCCAGCGACGCAATGCGCACGTCGAGGCGCTTGATCCACACCAGCCCCAGCGCCTGCACCGTCATGCCGAGGAGCGTGGCCGCCGTGCCCAGCGTCGCCATGCCGTCGCCCGGCCACGGCTGGCCGAAGATCGCCCACAGGCCTGCCAGCGCCAACGCCAGCCCCAGGAGGCGCTGCGGCGTCAGCGTGCGCTCGGCGAGCCACAGCGCGGCAAACACCCCGGTCGCCAGCGGCGTGAGGCCGAAAATCACCGAAATCAGCCCCGAGGGAATGTGCTGCGCGCCCCAGTAGGTGAGCAGCATGGACACGAAAATCGAGCTGCCGCTGACGAGGTACAGCCGGCGGGCATCGCGCGACAGCGGCAGCCGGGCGCGCGTCGCCGCCAGCAGCCCCGCGCAGACGGCCAGGCCGATCGCCATCCGCGCCATCACCGCGAAAGTGAAATCCGGCCCCTGCACGCTCCACTGGATCGCGAGCGGCGTGGTCGACCAGATGAGGATGACGCCGAGGTAGGCGGCAGGGAGCAGCATCAATCGTTCACAACAGCGTAGCGTTCAAATCTGCCTTGCTCATCCAGCCAGATCAGCAGCCATTCGGAATCGATCGGGAACAGTGAATCACGTTGAGGGCCCAGGTAGTAGATCAGGTCTCGTTCACTGTGCTTGAAATAAGGGGTCTCCAGCGATGGGCCCAACATCGCGACGATCTGGCTTTGATTCCGCCCCGGTAGCTGGGCAACAAGATCTGCCAGCATGGATTGTCGAAGTGTGGGTCTATCGATGGACTGGAGTGAATTGTTTGCCTCCTCCATCCAGGCTGCTCGATCGAATACCCGGAGACGTGAACCTGTAGGCAAAGGTTCGGGTATCCATAGAGCCACTGCAGCGCAGATTCCCGCGGTCAATAAAACGGTCGAGGCAATACGCAGCAGACCACGTATTTTTGCTCCGACAGGGTGTCGCCGCTGACGCGCCACGACCCAACCCACGACGGCTCCAAATGCAAGAATTACGTGCAGAAACAGCCCGACCAGAAAGAAGATCAGCGCAACACTGTGCGCGAGTGACGCATTCAAAGCAGGATCAAGCTTGGGGCCGAGCAATACATAAGCTGAAAACAAAGCCGTTAGTAGCGCGACGATTACGAGGCCATTCTGGCGAAGGTACTTTAAGCGGGATGCGAAATCTGTTCGAGTCATCAAACAAGGCCCAGCAAACTCTCCGCCGCGATCTCGCGCACATCCGCGTCCTCATCACTCAGCCGTGCGTCCAGCCACGGTTTCGCTGCCGCGTCGCCCGTGAGTCCGAGGTAATGGCACGCATCCGCCCGCACGCGCGCATCCGGGTGCTGCGAGAGTTCGGCAAGGCGCGGCATGAGCGCCCGCAGCGTGTCGCTGCCGGCAAAGTGTTCCAGCAGCACGCCGGCGCCCAGGCGCACGTTGAGGCTGGCGTCCACGTTGCCGACGATGGGCAGCACGGCGGCGAGCAGACCCGGTTCGGCTTCGACCATTGCCTGCACGCGCGGCAACTGGCCTTCCTTCAAGAGCAGGTGAAACCAGTCGGCGAGCCCGGCTTCGCTGTCGGCCTTGGCCGCCCAGGCGGCGAGCTCGCTTTTGCTCTGGCTGCCCAACAGTTCGATGCGGCCGATGCGTGTCCAGGGCACCGAGCGCACGCCGAGCGCCTGCGCCACCTCGGGACGTTGTTCGATATTGATCGCTTCGAGCCGGCCGATCACGCCCTGCTTCAGGAGATCGGCGAGCGCGGCGAGCACGCCGGGGCAGTGCGGGCAGTGGCTGGACAGCAGTAGCAAAGCATCAGGTGCGGACATGGGCGTTGGCGGGATAATGGCGTGCATGGAATTTACCATTCTCCCCGTGACGCCCTACCAGCAGAACTGCTCGCTGGTGTGGGACGCCGCCGGCCGCGCGGCGCTGATCGACCCCGGCGGCGAAGCGGAACGGCTGCTGGCCGAAGTCGAGGCGCGCGGCCTCACGCTGGAAAAAATCCTGCTCAGCCACGGCCATCTCGACCACGTCGGCGCGGCGGCCGAATTGCGCGAACGGCTCGGCATCCCCATCGTCGGCCCGCAGCGCGAGGAGGGGTTCTGGCTCGACGCGCTGCCGCAGCAGGCCGAGCTGTTCGGTTTTCCCAAAACCGCCGCCTTCGTGCCCGACCGGTGGCTCGTCGACGGCGATACCGTCGAGGTCGGCGCGCTGCGTTTCGACGTGTTGCACTGCCCCGGTCACACGCCGGGCCATGTGGTGTTCTATCTTGCAAGCGACAGGCTCGCCTTCGTCGGCGACGTGCTGTTCAAGGGCTCGATCGGACGCACCGATTTTCCGCGCGGCGACCATGCCGCCCTGATCCGCGCCATCCGCGAAAAGCTCTTTCCGCTCGGCGACGACGTGCGCTTCGTGCCGGGGCACGGCGCCATGTCCACCTTCGGCCGCGAGCGACGCGAGAACCCCTTCGTCGGCTTGGGGTCGGATGATTGAAATGCGGAATGTTCACAGGGAGGCAAGGGAGGGGTGGGAGGAAAACATGAAATCCTCCCGTGCCTCACCCTCCTCCCTGTAAAAATCATAACCGCCCAACTGGAGACTGCGATGAAAGCCCTTGCCCTGATGCTGGTCGCGCTGCTGTCGGCCCCTGTCGCCGCGCAGAACCTGTCCGCCGTGATTCACCCCATCCCTGAAGCGCCCACGCTCACCCAGCAGGCGCAGGCCGTGCTCGACGAGGTGATGAAGCGGGTGCCGCAGATCGACACCGCGGGCCTGGTCGAACAACTGAAGACGCACCCCGAGACGGTGGTGATCGACGTGCGCCAGCCGTCGGAACTCGCCATCCTCGGCGGGCGCATCGACGCGCCGCGCTTTGCCAATATTTTGCGCGGCTGGCTGGAATTCCAGATCGAGCAGACGGTGCCGGACAAAAGCACGCCCATCGTCGTCTATTGCGGCGTGTCGCAGCGCAGCCCGCTCGCCGCCGAAACGCTCATCAAGCTCGGCTACACCAACGTGAAGAACTACCGCGACGGCTTCTTCAACTGGAAGCGCGCCGGGCTGCCCATCGTCGCGACCGACGCCGCGCCGCAGTCCTTCCTCTACGCGCTGCCGCAGGAAGTCATCCCCGGCGTGTGGTCGGCCATCGGCGCCACCGCGCCCGGCACGTACGATAATTCCGGCCACAACAACAACCTGTCGTTCATCATCACCAAAGAAGGCGTGGTGGTGGTGAACGCCGGCGACAACTACCTCCTCGCACAGAGCCTGCACGACGAGATCAAAAAGCGCACCGACCAGCCGGTGAAATACGTGGTGCTGGAAAACGGCCAGGGTCACGCCATGCTCGGCTCGAACTACTGGAAAGAGGCGGGCGCGAAGATCGTCGCCCAGCGCGATACCGCGAAGTACATCGAACAGCACGGGTACGACGCGCTCGCCGGCATGCGCGCCCGCGCGCGCGACAAGGCGTACCGCACCGAGCTCGTCATGCCGGACATCGTTTATGACGACAAGCTCGATCTTTCCATGGGCGGAGAAAAGATCGAGGTGCTGCATCTGGGCAACGCGCACCACCATGGCGACACCATGGTGTGGCTGCCGGAGAAGAAACTGGTGATTGCCGGCGACACCGCCTTCCATCAGCGCATGCTGCCGATCTTCGAGGATACCGACACCCGGCGCTGGATCGAGGTGTGGGACAAATTCGAGGCGCTCGGCGCGACGATCGTCATCCCCGGCCACGGCACGCCCACCGACATGGCCACGGTGCGCACATGGACGCGTGACTACCTCGTCCATCTGCGTGCGAAAGTCGCCGAGGTCATCAAGGCCGGCGGCTCGCTCGACGACGCCTACAAGGTCGACCAGTCCGCCTACCTGCACCTGCACACCGCGGACGAGCTCGCACGCAGCAATGCTGGGCGGGTGTTCCGGGCGATGGAATTCGAGTAACTCAGCGCGCCGGCGGCCGCGGCGTGACTGCCTCGACCAGTGCGGCGGCGGCGTCGGCCGAGCGGCGCCGCCGGTCGCGG
>JAIWOS010000019.1 GCA_020217265.1 Thiobacillus sp.
TTCGGCATCGCGCGCACGATGCGCGCATGCCCGCCCAGCCAGCGCGCCAGGTCCGCCACCCGCACGCCGGCGGCGATCGACAGCACCAACTGACCCGCCATGCGCGTCGACAGCGCCGCCGCCACCTCGGGCAGCGACTGCGGCTTCACCGCCAGCACGATCAGGCTGTTGAGACGCGCCTCAGACAGGCCGGCGTGGGTGACAACGCCGAAACGCGCGGCCAGATTGGCGCGTGCATCCGCATTGATTTCCACCACCTCGATATCGACGGGATCGGCGCCGCTGGCGATGAGGCCGCCGATGATGGCGGCTGCCATGTTGCCGCCGCCGATGAAGCTCACTTTATGCATGTTGAGGATTCCTTGAACCAAATAATGCGGTGCCGACGCGCACCAGGGTCGCGCCTTCCAGTATGGCCGCTTCCAGGTCGGCCGACATGCCCATCGACAGGGTATCGAGGGCGTGGCCGCGCGCCACGAGATCGTCGAACAACACACGCACCCGATGGAACGCGGCCCGCTGCGAGACAGGGTTGTCGCTCGGTGCCGGAATCGCCATCAGCCCCCGCAGTTTCAGGCCCGGCAAGCTGCCCACGGCCGCGGCCAGTACGGGCAGGCCGGCCGGCGCGACCCCGCCCTTGCTCGCCTCGCCGCTGACGTTGACCTCGATGCAGACCGAAAGCGGCGGCAGCCCGGGCGGACGCTGCGCCGACAGGCGCTCGGCGATTTTCAGGCGGTCGACGCTGTGCACCCAGGCGAAATTTTCCGCGACCAGACGCGTCTTGTTGCTCTGCAGCGGCCCGATGAAATGCCATTCGAGCGGAAGGTCGGCCAGCGCCGCCATCTTCTCCAGCGCCTCCTGCACGTAGTTCTCGCCAAAGGCACGCTGCCCGCATGCCGCCATCGCGCGCACGGCGGCGGCGGGAAAGGTCTTGCTCACCGCCAGCAGTTGCACGTCTTCCGCTGCGCGGCCGGCCTGCCGGGCGGCGGCTTCGATGCGCGCCCGCACCTCCCGCCAGCGTCCGCAGGGCGGGGGAGCCGGGATCGCCGCAGACGGCTCAAGTTCGCGGGTTGCGGGGCCGTTATCCATTCCGATTATTATCTTCCAAAACCCCACTGAACGAGGCACGCGTGGACATTTCCGAACTGCTGGCTTTCGCCGTCAAGAACAAGGCATCCGACCTGCATCTTTCTTCCAGCCTGCCGCCGATGATCCGGGTCAACGGCGACATCCGCCGCATCAACCTGCCGCCGATGGACCACAAGGACGTGCACCGCATGGTGTACGACATCATGAACGACAGTCAGCGCAAAGTGTACGAGGAAACGCTGGAAATCGACTTCTCGTTCGAGATTCCCTCGCTGGCGCGCTTCCGCGTCAACGCGTTCAACCAGCAGTACGGCGCCGGCGCGGTATTCCGGACGATTCCGTCCAAGGTACTGACGCTGGAAGAACTCAACTGCCCGCCGATCTTCAAGGAAATCTCCGACCAGCCGCGCGGCATCGTGCTCGTCACCGGCCCCACCGGCTCGGGCAAGTCGACCACGCTGGCGGCGATGATGGACTACATCAACGAGAACCAGTATTCGCACATCCTCACCGTCGAAGATCCGATCGAATTCGTGCACCAGTCGAAGAAATGCCTGATCAACCAGCGCGAGGTCGGCCCGCACACGCTGTCGTTCAACAATGCCTTGCGTTCAGCACTCCGCGAAGACCCGGACGTGATCCTGGTCGGCGAACTGCGCGATCTGGAAACCATTCGCCTCGCACTCACCGCCGCCGAAACCGGCCACCTTGTATTTGGAACGCTGCACACCTCGTCGGCGGCCAAGACCATCGACCGCGTGGTCGACGTGTTCCCCGCGGCGGAAAAGGAAATGGTGCGCTCGATGCTTTCCGAATCGCTGCGCGCGGTCATCTCGCAGACGCTGCTGAAAACCAAGGACGGCACCGGCCGCGTCGCCGCGCACGAGATCATGATCGGCACGCCCGCCATCCGCAACCTCATCCGCGAGAACAAGGTGGCGCAGATGTATTCCGCCATCCAGACCGGCGGCAACCTCGGCATGCAGACGCTCGACCAGTGCCTGCAGGATCTGGTCAAGCGTAATATCGTCGCCGGTGCCGTAGCGCGCAACGCGGCGCAGAACAAGGACGCCTTCTTCGGCTGAGGAACACGACATGAATGCAGAAAAAACCGTCCACGACCTACTGCGCCTGATGCTGGCGAAGAACGCGTCCGACCTTTTCATCACCGCCGGCTTCCCCCCCGCGATCAAGGTCGACGGCAAGATCACGCCCGTGTCGCCGCAAAGCCTCACCCCGGCGCACACACGGGAGCTCGCGCGCTCGATCATGAACGAGCGCCAGTGGACCGACTTCGAGGCCACCAACGAGTCCAACTTCGCGATCAGCCCGCCCGAGATCGGCCGCTTCCGCGTCAACGTCTTCGTGCAGCAGGGCCGCGTCGGCATCGTGATGCGGACCATCAACACCAAGATTCCGAAGCTGGAAGAACTGAACCTGCCGCCGATCCTGAAGGACGTGGCAATGATCAAGCGCGGTCTGGTCATCTTCGTCGGCGGCACCGGCACCGGCAAATCGACCTCGCTCGCCGCGATGGTCGGCTATCGCAACGAGAACGCATGCGATCACATCATCACGGTCGAAGACCCGATCGAATACGTGCACGAGCACAAGAAGTCCATCATCACCCAGCGCGAAGTCGGCATCGACACCGACAACTGGTTCTCGGCGCTGAAGAACACCCTGCGGCAGGCACCCGACGTCATCCTCATCGGCGAAATCCGCGACCGCGACACCATGGAATACGCCATCGCATTCGCCGAGACCGGCCACCTGTGCCTCTCGACGCTGCACGCCAACAGCGCCAACCAGGCGCTCGACCGCATCATCAACTTCTTCCCCGAGGACAAGCGCGACCAGTTGCTGATGGACCTGTCGCTCAACCTCAAGTCCTTCATCTCGCAGCGCCTCATCCCGCGCAAAGGCCAGCCCGGACGCGTCGCCGCCGTCGAAATCCTGCTGAATTCCCCTCTGATTGCCGACCTCATCTTCAAGGGCCATGTGCACGAGATCAAGGAGATCATGTCGAAGTCGCGCGAACTCGGCATGCAGACCTTCGACCAGGCGCTGTTCGACCTCTACGAAGCCGGCATGATTTCCTACGAAGACGCGCTACGAAACGCCGACAGCCTTAACGACCTGCGGCTGAAGATCAAGCTGCACGGGCAGGAAGCCAAGGGGCGCGACATGATGGCGGGGCTGGACCACCTTGATATCGTTTGATCGCATCATCTGCAAAAAACACACGGGGCGCAGATGCGCCCCGTGTGTTTTCAGCATGGCCGAAACTTACAACTTGCCAAGCAAGTTCACGAACCAGCCCTGGCTACGGTAGTCGAGATTGGTGAGGTCGTCCGAGAAATCGGTGAAGTTGTAGCCCAAGCCCACCTTGATGTGGGGATTGATGTGACGATAGACCCCGACCAATGCGCCGGAGCGGGTATCGCCGGCCTCCTGCGCATCGAGCACACGCCACTCGCACATCGCATCCCATTCATGTACCACGTGCCAGTCGACGCGAACGATGCCCAGCCAGGCGCGGCTGCCAAACCAGTTGCCGTTGGCCGCCACGTCGCGCAGTTCGCCGAATCGATAGCCAATCTTGCCGCCAAGCGATAGCTTGGGCAGTACGTCGTAGATCGCATCCGCCGAGAGCACGTGACTGCGCTGTTCGTACGCATTGGCAGCGCCACCGCCTGCCGCCAACTGGCCAGGGCTGGGCAGTTCAGCCAGGTAGGTGTAGCGGAAGAGCGCGTTCAAGCGATCGTTCAACACCGGCCGGTAGCCGAAACCGAGCACGACTTCGGTGAAATCCGCATCGACCACACCGGTGGACTGCCCCGTACTGCGCGCGAGGTTGAGCCTACCCAGTAGCCGCCAGTCCGGTGAGGCCTGATAGGCGAGCGTGTTTTTGGTGAGCCAGGTGTCGCGCTTGCCCGTGGTATTGCCATCTTCGTGGCGGAATTCCAGCGCGCCGCCGTAGCGGATTTTCTCGTACTGATAATTCGTCGAGAGTGAAATCGCAGTGCGGTCGAGGTCACCGGTTGCGGGATCACTGGTCGTGCCTTTCTCGAATCGCAGGCCATGGCTCCAGCGGTCGTTGGCGGCGAGATCGAGGCCGAAGGCATGGATGAGACCGGCCGGGCCATTGTCGGCTGTCTGGTAACGTTCTTCGGCATACACCGACAGGCTGTCGCTATAGCGTGATTTGGCCCCGGCAGTGAGACTGCCAACGCGGCCACGATAGCCGGGGTCGGTGCGGTCGGGGTCGATGAGATAGTTGAGGTAGACGCTGTTGCGATCCGACAGCCGGTAATCGATGCCGAGCTTGCCGCCTGTGCCGCCGTCGCCATCGGTCACTTCGCCCGAGAGCCTGATGCGGTCATTGACCTGCATTCGTCCCCCCGCGCCGTAGCGGTCGTTGTCACGTCGGGTGCCGCTGGTTTCGAGCGTGCCTTGCACCAGCCCATACACCGCCCAGTCTTCCGCCTTGCCGTCAGCGCCGAGTGCACGCCAGACCAGTTTGGCAGCGGCATCCGTCCGCGTGCCGGTTTCGGCGAGGAGCGAGCTGGAGCCTGCTGCTGCAACCGTTTCGCGGTCATCATGACGCACACCGAATTCGATGGCCCAGCTTGGATCGATGTCGTATCGGGCATTCAGCTCTGCCGCACGCGTGCTGCCGGACACCTTGCCATCGGTCTGATCGGCGCGCACTGCCAGTTCCAGCTTGTCGGTGGCCTTCAGATTCACCTGCGCGCCGTGTTGCTCGACCGCTTCGCTGGTGAGCTGGCCCGGCGCGGAATAACCGTCACCGCGCTTGATCCAGTACGCCGAGACACGGCCCGGTCGTGTTGCGCCAAGTTCTTCCAGGTCAGCTGACGCCTCGATGCGGTGGGCGCGCGCCTCGATGCCAGCCGTGGCGGTCTGCGGCACGCTGCCGAAATCGAAGCCACCGTTCTGTGAACTGAGCGCACCCACGCCGGGGCCCTCCGACTGCGCAGTTTCGATCTTGACGTAGGTGCCGGGCTTGTAGCGAAGCGTAGCATCCGCGCCAACGAGTTTCTGCTCGGTGCCGGTACCGTCCTGCTTGTAGCCGGTGACGCCAAGGCGCACATGGTCGTTGACCCAATGACTTGCCCGACCGCCCAGCGTGAGGTTCTCCGTTGCGGACACACCCGGCGTGTATTCATAGCCCGCCACGAGATAGACCGGGTGACCGGACAGGGGGCCGGTGAGTATGACACTCGACGCATCCGCCACTGCCGGCAGCGGCGTACGCAGAAAGACACGACCCTGCAGCGCGTTGAATTCGTAATCCTGCCCGGCCACGAGCGTGGTCGATTTCAGCACGATGCCGGAATCCTTGTCGCGTACTTCCACACGCAGCCGTTCCGAACCGGCCAGTACGTCCTGGTGACGGAGATAGTAGAGCGAGCCCCCCGTCCCGCGGAATTCCTCGACCGACGCGAGCGTACCCGGGTCGGCGGCGAAGAGTTCGGCTTCGGTACGCCGCTCGCCTGTCAGCAGGGTTTCGGGGCTCTTGTAGCGTGCCTGCGCGCCGTACAAACCCCGGCTGTAGTTGACGAGGTCGGTGCCCGTGAGCGTGGTCTGGAAACTGCCCCATAGCACATGGGCGCCGCCGCGTTGCAGTTTGACGTAGAACTTGCCTTGCGTGGGCGCATCCTCGACCAGCGTGGAGTCGTCGCCATACACCGGGTAGTAGGCATTGGGATCGAGCCGGCGCAGCAGGTAGCGCGGGTCCTTGCTGTTGAAATTCGTGAACAGCTCGTCGAGGGGTTGCTCGCGAGTGTCGGCGCTCGCCGTCAACAGGGTGTCGCCCTTGATCTTGCCCTTGAGGTAGAACGCCAGCCGACCATCGGCATAGACCTTCTCCTCGTAGCGTCGGCTGGTGTCGCCGGTGACGAGCCGTGCCGGCCCTTTGACGTTGTTCTGGCCGACCGTGAGATCGGCAAGCGCGACGTAGAACCAGTCGTTGTCTGGAATGTAGAGATTCCGGCTGAATTCGGCACGCTGACCGGCCGATTCGGTCGCGACTGTCACCACATGCGGGCCGGCCGGCAGGATCTGCCGCACGGCAAATTTTCCGTTGGCGTCGACCTGCACCGGACGGCCGAACACGGTCACGACTGCTTGCGGCGCAAGGCGTTCGCCATTGACCGTCACGGCCCCGCCGATGACGGGAATGTTCTTGATTCTCCGGTTGTTTTCCCCATAGCCGACCAGACGCTCGCGCGCTGCGCGGTCTTCATCCCCCACCGGCCGGGCGCGATCGAGCAGAGCCAGCGTGCGGGGATACGTTTCGTCAAAACGCCCCTTTTCGTCGTACACGCGCAGCACATAGTCGATTGCGTCCCGATCGACGGGCGTCGGCCATTCGATCGCAGTGTCGGTGTGCGCGTCGAGCGGCAACACGGCGAGCGGCGTCGACTGTGTGGATGCGCCCGCCGGAAAAATCCGCACCTCGGCGCGGCGGATGAACGCTGCATAGTTTGTGTAGGGCATAAAGCTGACGGTGCTGCCCTTCAACGCCCCGTCCGGGGTGACGATGAGATCGAGCATCGGCGTGGTTTCAAAACCGTCGAAACGCACCTGGATGTCGGCTTTCTCCAGCGCCAAATCGGTACAGCGCGTCACGTCCGCTGTGTTGGGCACATCGGCGGCGTCGAGTGGTTCACCGTCGACAGAAATCCGGAACGGCAAGCCTGCATCGCCCCCTGCCTGATCCTTGCATGCGGCGGGGCGTGGCGTGGGCGACGGCAGTGCCTCCGTCACCGGCACGGCGCGCTCACCGACGATCTGGTCGTACCAGATTTCGACCTCGACCCGACGATTGGGCGCAAGGCACGCCTGGTAGGCGCGCAGGTCAGCCGCGTTACCCAGATAGGCGCGGCGCGGATCGCATCCGGTTTTCACCGGTCGCGTGTCACCCATGCCCGCAGCCTCCATGGGAACCGAGGCCATGCCGGGAAGCGCAGCGACATACCGCTGCACGCGCTGCGCCCGCGCCAGCGACAGCCCCTCGTTGTCGCGGAAGCGGGCGCGCGTTTCCGGCGTCAGGCGCTGTTCGTCGGCATGGCCGACGAAGCGCAGGCGCAAGCCGGGTTTGCCGGCGAGACGCGCCGCCAGCGCCGCAAGTTGCGCACGCTCGGATTCGGACAGACCATCCTGTCCGGACGGAAACGCCGGTTGATCAGCCGGGCTGTCTGAACGGCGATTTTCGATCAGCGGCTCGCTACGCATCACCACACGCGAGGTGGCCGCTTCCTCGCGAATGACAACGACCTCGTCGGGTCGGCGGTATTCGACCGAGGGTGCCCCGGCCCCGTCTACGCGTGCCAGCACACGGTTGGTCTGCCAGGTCTTGCCCGCAGGATCGGGCAGGGCGCAGGTCTCGTTCCCGCACCTGGAATCTGCACTGGCGTGTCCTGCGTAGAGTGCGGTGATGACGGTCGCCAGCAGCGTACGTTTCATGGAATGAGGCCGCGTCATGTCAGCGCCCTCCCTTTCCGGATGCCCGTGCAGGCAGCAAGAGCTCTTCCTCGATCAACAGGGTGCCGCAGCACGATCGTCCTTTCCAGTGATGTTCCACGTCTGCGCGCACACTGCGCAGACGTTCGCGCGCCAGCGCTTCGCCCTCGTTGCCCGCCTTGTAGCCCAGCCGAAGCACGGTGGGGCGCGCCTTGAGTTTGTCGGGGAGCGCAGCGAGCTGTTTCGCCCAGTCTGGCTTCAGCACGGCCTTGCCTTTCTCGAAAGCGGCATCGCTCATGTCCACACGCACGACCTTGTGGATGGTGGCACCAAAGTTCAGTTTGACGAGCTTGCCGCGAGTGAGGCGCACGTCGCGCGGGTTTTCGGTGGTGAGGCGATAGCCTGTGGGCAGCGTGCGCTCATCGAGTTTCATCACGAAGTTGCTGCCCCGGTCGGCATCGGGAATTGCTGCACAGGCAACATGGAAGCGTCCTTCCGCGTCGGTGGTCACGAGCCAGCCGCGCGCGGTGGCGATACGCACGTTGGGGATACCAGGTTCGCCTTCATCCTGATAGCCATTGGCGTTCTTGTCGTCGAACACCTTGCCAATGAGGTCGGCGCAGTCGAACACCGGGTCGGGCACGATGCGCACCGTGGCCGTGGCCACGTTGGAGACGGCATTAGGATTTGGCGGCGGAACGAGGTTATTGAACGCCTGCGCGGTGTTCACGTACCCACCCTGCTGCACGCCCGTGCCGACCACCAGCAGCAGCTTGATCGCGCGCGTGCCATTGGGCGCAAAGCCGAGGTTAGGCCAGGTGAGCACGCGACCATCGATCAGCGGCTCGACCGCCACGCCGTCGACAGTGGCGCTGCCCGATTTGTACTTGAAGCCCGGCGGCACGGTATCGCGGATGTCGATGTTGGCCAACGGAGCCGCCAGCGTGTTGCGCGCAGTGATCGTGTAGGGCACGAGCTGGCCGACGCTGACATTGACGAGCGGCGTGGTCTTGGTGAGCGCAATCGCGCCACCCAGAACGGGATCGAGCGGGATGTGATTGTTGACCACGTTGCTAGAACTCGTGCCCGGCACGCCGGTGAGCGTGAGTGCGAAGCTGGTGTAGTACACCGTGGGCTGCGCCCCCGTGGGCGGCACGGCCTGAGCCTGGATCGGGTCGGTGCCGCCGGTCGTGGGAGAGTACGACCCGGCAGTCGGCGGGATGATCGCCGAGAACGGTGGCAGGTATCCGCCGGGCTGGACCACTTCGAGGGTGTAGGTGGCGCTGCCGGGGCAGCCCACAGGCGCAGGATTCAGCAGCAGGAACTGATACGCGCCTGACGGACCGGTGGTCTGGGTATTGATCCCGCCGACGAGGCAGCTGCCGGGCACCGGCACGCCGCCCGAAAGCAGGGTAACCGTCGCGCCCGAAATCGGCGTGCGGGTGATCGCGTCGTACACCAAGCCCGAGGGGTCGAGCGGGAGGTTCTGCTGCACGGTTGTGGTACCGGCTGCCAGTTGCAAGCCTGTGATGATGCCATTGCTGATCGTGCCGTTGCGTGCGGGCGCGGGATCGGCAGACTGCGGCAACCCCCAGATCGCGCCATTGACCGGATCGCGAAAACGCACGGAATATTCGGTGGCAGCATTGCCCGATGTTGAGGGGAACAGCCCGGAAACGGTGTAATTGCCCGCAGCGTCGGTAACGGCGTTGCCGACGACAGTACCGGCGCTGTTCAGGACTTCGACGATAAAGCCTTGCACGAACGCGGGATTGGGCGTGCCATCGTCGTTGATTCGGTTGTGATTGGCATCGAGATAGACGGTGCCGGATACCGAGGCAAGCCCCGCCGCACCGAAATTCACGGGGGTGGGATCGTTCTCGCCGGATTCATTGCCGTTGCCATCGCTATCGGCGTCAGGATTCACGCCGTCATCCGACAGATCGGTAGCGATCACCGTACCGCCGGGCGTCTGTGCCGTGGTGGCCACGGCCTGGTTGAGCTGCGGGCTCGCAGGCAGCGGATTGCTGCCGAAGTCGATTTCGACCGTGAACGTGATCGTGCATTGCTCCCCCGCCTGCAGGTTCTGGTTACCAGCGATAAGCGCCTGATTGCTTACCCCGTTGAACCCCGCGTTGGGCGTAAGAACCGTGCCGGTGCACGCGCTCACAGCGGGGGCCACAGTGACCGTGCGCGTCACCGCCGTGGGGAAAGCCGCGGCGAGATCGTCAGTCACCTGCACATTGGTCGCCGTGGTCGTGGCGCTGAGGTTGCGCACGACGATGCTGTAAGGGATGGCGTAGCGCCGCGTGCCGATCTGCACGATGCCGGACACCGACTTCGCCACGCCGATGGATTGCGCGGCAAGGTTGACCACCGTGGGCGAGGTGTCATCGTTCGGCGTGCCGTTGCTGTTGGCGTC
>JAIWOS010000090.1 GCA_020217265.1 Thiobacillus sp.
TGGTACCGCTCCGTCCACGCTGTCGTCGCTGACGGTACCGCCGCCCGGCGGCGAGCCCGCGCTCACGGCGGCGTTTTCGAACGGCCCGGCCGTGGTGGGAAAGAAGCGCACGGTGAAGCGAATCTGTGCGGTCGACGGACCGGCCCCGAAGTTGGGCAGACTGCTCGATCCTGCAATGAGTAACGCCGTGCCTCCCGTGCTTCCGGTGAACACGCCTGATCCCACCGGTGTGAGCGATGCCCCGTTGGTTTGCGACACGATGATGGGGGCGCCGACGATAGTGTATTGCCCGGCCGATGGCACGGCAGCTGCGGTGAACGTGCCGAAGCGCGGCAGCGCCCCGGCGAGGGTGTCGCTGAGCTGCACGCTGGCGAGCGGTGTCTGCCCGGCATTGACGATGGTGAGAGTGAAAGGCACGTCGTAGGTACCGTTGCCGTTGTTGACGATGGCCCCGGCGCTCTTGGCCACGCCGATAAGCGGCACGGGAATCGGCGTCGGGTCATTCTCCCCGGCATCGCTGGCGTTGCCGTTACCATTGGGGTCGGGGCTGACGCCATCGTCCGACAGGTCGCTCGCCGGGCTGCCGGTGAAATCGCCGGTAGCCGAGATGCTGGCCTGATTCGCGTAGGTCAACGCCACGCCGGGCAAGAAGCGGAAGCTGAAATCGACCGTGCACGAGGCTCCGGTCGCGAGATTGCCGATGGTAGCCAGCGTGGCCGCCCCGGTATTGCCGGTATAGCCCGCGCTGGCCGTCCCGCTGGCACACGCGCCCGAGAAGACCGGTGCGCTCTGCACGGTGTATTGTCCTGCGGTGAGCGCGGCTGCTGCCCCACCCGCGACAAAGGTGCCGAACTGCCCGCCCGCAGCCGTGGCGAGCGGATCGGTGAGGCTCACGCTATTGAGCGGCTCGGTGCCGACGTTGGCGACCACGAGACGGATCGGCACCAGCAGGCTGCCATCCGGCTGCACGGCCACCAGCGTGTTGACCTGCTTGGCCACGCCAATGGCTGCGCCGAAGTTCGGCGAGGCTGGCGTCGGGTCGTTCTCGCCAGCCTCGTTGGCGAGACCGTTGCCGTTGGGGTCGATATTGCTTCCGTTGTCAGACTGGTCCTGCAGTTGCGGGTTGGTGGCCGAAGTCTGGCCCGACAGCGCACCCGTGCCGTTCACCGCGGCCTGGTTGCAGTACCGCCCCCCGCACACACCACTGACAGGTGGTTGTGGCGCAGTCGGGCGAGCCCGTACGGTAAAGTCGATCGTGCAGGACGCCCCCGCGGCCAGGGTGAAACCGCTGGCAACCGTCGAGGTTCCACTGCCGTTGAATCCTGCATTGAGCCCGCCGCAGGTGCCGCTTGGCGCGGTCTGGATCGTGTAGTCGCCATTGCCGAGGACCGCTCCCGCACCGCCGGCCACGAAATTGCCGAAGGCCGGAGCCGCGCCCTGAAGGGTGTCTGACACGCTGATGCTGTTCAGCGCTTCGAGGCTGAAATTGCGCACGGTGAGACGGAAGCTCACGTTGAACGTGGCGTCGCCATTGAGGGTGACCGCCCCCTGCACAGCCTTGACAATGCCAATGCGTGCCTGCGGCACTTCGGCGAAGAGATAGCCGGTGGCGGCGGTGTTGCCCGGCAGGTTGATGGCCGAGATCACGTCGTTGACAGCCGTGCTGCCGCCCGCCGTGCCTGCGGTATCGATGCCGTCCGTGAGGTGCGCCTCGCTCACCGTGCCTTCGCTTATGGTGTAGGTGCCGGCTGGCAGCAAATCGAAGCTGTAGTTGCCCGAGGCATCGGAGGTGACGGTGCGGTTGATCGACGCGCCATCCAGGCTGGTGCCGGAAAGCGTGAGGGTGATGCCGGCTACGCCCGTATCCCCCACCGTGACCAGACCATCGGCATTGAAGTCGCGGAACACGCGACCGGCCAGCGACGAGGCATTCACCGTCACGTTGCCACTATTGCTGTTGTTGCCCGTGTTCACGTCGAGCGAAGTCGTCGTTACCGAAGCCGTGTTGGTGAAGACTTGCGGGTTGCTGGTCACGGACACCACGCGAACTGGCACGGTAATGTCGACCTCGCCCCCGCTGCTCACCGTACCGAGCGCGCAAGTGAACGATGTGCCGCCCGCCACACCGGTACAGGTGCTAGTGGTGGTACTGCCGGCCACGAGTGCCACAGTGGGCGTGCCGGTCAGCTGCATGTTGGCCGGCAGGGTGTCGGAGACGACCACCCCGTCCGCCTCGGCCAAGCCCGCTCCGACGTTGTTGCGCACCTTGACGACAAAATTGAATGCGTCTCGCAGGTTGACCGGGTTGGCCGACGGCGTCTTGCTCACCACCTGCATGTCGGCTTTGGTACGCACGGTCGAGGTCTCGCCGACGGTGTTGTTGCCGGCGTTGGTATCAAAGCCGGCTACCGATTCGGTCGAACTCACGGTCGCGTTATTGGTGTCGACGCCCTTGGACTCGCCCCGCATCGTCACGGTGAAACTTGCGGACTGGCCTGCAGCAAGCGCAGACACGGTACATTCGAGCGTGCCCCCGGTGCTGTTCACGGCCGGCGCGGTCGGGCAAGCGCCGCCCGCCGGCACGGTATGCGACTGATAGCTCAAACGCGTGGGCGGCAGCGTATCGGTAATGACGACATTTTCCGCCGCCGACGGGCCCTGGTTGGTCACAGTGACGGTGTAGACCGTGTTGTCCCCCACGGCAACCGGATCGATGCTGTCAGTTTTGTTGATAAGCAGATCGAGCGTCGGGTTCTGCACCTGCGTGTTCACGCTGGCGCTGTTGTTGGCGGTATTCGGTTCATCGGTGCTGGTCGACACGCTGACTGCATTGGTGAGCGTCGTGCCACGCGTGGCAGTAGTGGGACGAACGATCACCGTGACAGTCTGCTGCGCCCCGTTATTGATCGTGCCGAGATTGCAAACCAGCTGGTCGTTTCCCGGCCCGGTCACGCTATTGACGGCGGGCTGCGTCGCGCAGCTGCCGCTGGACGGGCTCGCGGAAATGAAGCGCACATCGTGAGGCAAGGTATCGGAGATCGTGACGTTTCCGGCCTGGGATTGACCATTGGCTATATTCGTCGCAGTGATCACATAGGTGAGGTTCTGCCCGGCTGGGACGTTGGCAGACGAAGCCGTCTTCGCCACAGTCACATCGACGCGCGGCGTTACCGTGCTGCTGACCGTGGCGGTGCGGTCAGCCGAATCGGGGTCAGGGGTGGTGTTCGATACGACGTTGACAGTATTGCTGCGGCTGCCGCCATTGCCCCCCGGGCGCACCTGCACCGTGATGACCGGGCAATCGACGCCCGCGGTGCACACTGGAACGGTGGTGAACGTGCAGGTCAGGTCACGGCTGGTCGCGCCAGTAGACACGGTCGAACAACTCGCGCCCGTCGCCGTGCCCGCGCTGATGCTGTGGCCCACGTAGCCAGCCCCGGTCGGTCCGGTGCTGTTGTTGATAAGCGTGGCAAGACTGTCGGTGAGCGTGACCGAGCCTGCCGTCGCGGGGCCATCGTTGCGGATTTCGAGGGTATAGGTGAGCACGTCACCCGCCGCGACGCTGCCAGGCGAAACAGCTTTCGTAACCGAGAGATCGGCTGCATCGAGCGGATCGCTGGCAGTTACGGCATGGGTGGTGGTGTCGTTGCCCGGATTGGCGTCGGGGATGTTGGCGTCAGGCGATCCCACCGTGAGGTTGTTGACGTGTGCGCCTGGCACCGCCGCCACGCTGCTGAACGTCACTGTCGGCGTAGTGGCATTGGCGGCAAGCGGCGCACCCGCCGTGAAGACACGGGTACAAGTAATCGTCGCCGGCCCCACCACCGGCGCGGCCGGTGCGCACGACCAGCCATTGAGCGTATAGCTGTTGACTGTCACACCCACCGGCACGCTGTCGGTCATCGTCAGCGTGCCGAAGAACGCCGCCGTGCCGATGTTGCTGGTGCTGATGCTCCAGTTGAATGATTGGCCGGTTACCACCACGGCAGGGCTGGGGCCGGACTTGTTGGCCCGCAAATCGACCGTGGCGGCATTGATCGTCACGCCGCCGTCGCTGGCGTTGTTGTTGGCGGGGTTGGGGTCGTTGGGCGTGGCGGCCGTTAGCGTGGCCGTGTTGGTCACGCCGGCACCCGGGCTGGACGCCGTTACGGGAATGACGACACTGCCCAGCGACACGTTCGTGCCCGCCACCGTACCTGCAGGTTTGGTACACGTGACGGTTTGTCCAGACACGCCGCATGTCCAGCCATTCTGCGGGCTTGCCACCGTGCCAACCGTGTAGTTGGCAGGGATCGTATCGGTGATCGTGAGCGAGGACGGAGTGTCGCCGGTGTAGCTTGGGGCCAGCGTGAAAGTAGCGCTCTGGCCGACGATCAAGGTGCCGGCTGGTGCCCGGGTTTTGGTGAGTTGCAGGTCGCTGCCAGCCATCACCGTGGTGTTGAAGGTCGCCGTGTTGTTGCTGGTAACGGGGTCGACTGGATTGCCAGTGGCCACCACACTGCCGCTGGGTGTGAGCGTGGATCCGCCGGCTGCACTGATCTGGCCGGTAAATATCCGTGTAGTCGAGGCCCCATTGGCCAGCGCCGCGATGCTGCAGGTGTAGCTGCCGCCCCCCAGCGTGCAACCAACCGGTGCAGAAATCCCGCTGAGACCCGCCGGGATCGGCACCGTCAGCGTCTGGGTGCCGGATGCATCCGGGCCATTATTCGTGAGCGTATAGGTATACGACACCGTGCTGCCCGACTGCGCGCTGGCCGGGCCGGTGAGTGCGAGTGCGATGTCCGCCCCGGCGTTCACCGTAGTGGATTGATTGGCAGTGTTGTTGCTGCCATCGTCGTCCCCCGCCGTGGGGACACTGGCCCCCAGGGTGACGATACCCTGCGCACTGGTACGGATGCGCACATTGACCGTTGCCTCGTCGCCCGGATTGCCGCCAATAGCGAGTGCCGGCACGGTGCAGTTCACCGGCCCGGAACCAGTACAACTCATGCCGGTAGCCGACACGAACGTGGTCGTGGGCGGAATGCTGAGTGTGAGCGTGGTGGAAGGGGCCGCTGAATTGCCGTTGTTGCTGACCCGCACCATGTAAACCACATCGCCGCCAGCGGGTATCGGATCGAAACCAGTGTCGCTGTTGTTCACGACCCAATCGACACCCGCCCAGGCTGCCGGGGCCAGCAGCGTCAACATGAGCATGCCCGCGCCCCGCGTGATCCCTTTCAACGTCCATTCGACCATGATTGCCATCCCTGATGTTTCGTTATTAGCCGGTTCGCAACCCGCCGGCGTGGATATCCCATTTTTTTCGGGCGCAATTTAGCCGGCCTTGGCGCGCCAAGAGCAACATCAAAACGTAAAATTTAATTATGTGGTGGGTAGAACAAGCCTGTTTTCAGGCCTTTTTCTGGTGATTGCCCCGTTTGTCTTACTGGATGCCCAGCGGCTATTCCGGATTGATCGCGGCCGTGACCTGTAGCCCCGCATTGCCCGGCAGCGCCTTGATCACCTCCGCCGCCGCCTTCAGCGCGGCTTCCTCGCCACCATATTTCACGGTCAGATGGTCATCATCCGGCATTGGCGCGCCGCTCGACATGGGAATGATCGAGGCCTTGCCGCTGCCCGACGAACCGAAATCGGCGACCAGTTAATAGCTGCGGTAAACCTCCGTGCCGTCGTCGAGCGTGCCGGTCAGGCGCAGTGATGTGGCGATCATGGTGCTTGTCTCAGGGTTGGTTGGCGTCGGGGGTGGACGCGGGTTTAGTTCTCATCGGGCCAGCGATCAGTTTGTACAGGAGGAACCGCGTCTCGATCTGTCCATTGAACAGTGGAATCCTGCGGCTTGCCTTGAGTCCGATCGCCTTGGGCAAGAGCGGGTCGCCGGAGATGATCCATGCCTCCCAGCCGGCGAAGTTCTGCTTCAGCCAGTCGCCCAGCAGGGGATACCACTCGGCAAGATCCTTGGCGTCACCGATGCGTTCGCCGTAGGGCGGGTTGGTGATGATCGTACCGACGGGGGTGGGGGCCTTGAGGTCGAGCGCGTCCGACACTTTCAACTCGATGGCGTCGGCGTAGCCGGCGGCGGCGAGGTTGTTCTTCGCCTTGTCGAGCACCCACCTGTCCCTGTCCGCGCCGAAGAGCGGCAGGGGCTTCAGCGGCTTTTCCTTCGCCCTGGCTTCGGCCTTGATGCGCTGCCACAGCGCAGCGTCGAAATCGCGGTAGTGCTCGAAGGCAAAGTGCCGGGCGCGGCCGGGCACACGGTTCAGCGCGATATCGGCGGCTTCGAGCAGGATGGTGCCGGCGCCGCACATGGGGTCGAGGAGCGGCGTGCCGGGCTCCCAGCCGGACAGCAGCACGAGGCCGGCAGCGAGGTTTTCCTTGATCGAGGCGGCGCTGGCCTCCGTCTTGAAGCCGCGCTTGAAGAGGGGCTCGCCGCTGGTGTCGAGGTAGAACGTCACCGCATCCGGCGTGAAGAAGGCGTACACCGGCACGTCGGGAGCTTCGGTGTCGACACTGGGCCGTGCGCGCGTTTCCTCGCGGAAGCGGTCGCAGATCGCATCCTTGATCTTGAGCGTGATGAAGTTGAGGCTTTTCAGCGGGGCGTTCTGCGCGCCGACCTTGACCGCGATGGTTTTCTTCACGTCGAACCACTCGGGCCACGGCAGGTCGAGCGCGGCGCGGTAGATGTGTTCTTCCTTGCGGTAGCGGGTGTAGCCCACCTTGCGCAGGATGCGGGTGGCGATGCGCGACGTGAGGTTGGCGCGCATTTCAGCGACGGTGTCGGCCTGGAACAGCACGCCGGCGGGCAGTTGACGCACCACGGTGGCCCCGGCGGCCTTCAGTTCTTCGACCAGCAATGCCTCCAGCCCGCGCGGGCAGGTGGCGAAATGGCTGGCGGGCGGCAAGTCCTCGCGTTCAGGGCGGGTGGGATGCGGGCTGCGGGTGCGTCGGGGGTCGGGTTTCAAATGCGGCTTTCGAAAACATGGATCCGCGAAGGACGCGAAGGATCGCGAAGTTAGAGCGGGAAATGCCCGGGGTTTTCTTCGCGACCCTTCGCGTCCTTAATGCCCTCTGGGTATTCGCGGATGAAAAGGGGTTAAAACGGCTTCAGCACCACCAGCAGCACCACGACCAGCAGCACGATCACGGGAATTTCGTTGAACCAGCGGAACCAGACGTGCGACTTGGTGTTCCGATGGGCGTCGAAGTCGCGCAGCAGGCGCTTGCACACATGGTGATAGCCGACCAATCCGGCCACGAGCGCGAGTTTCGCCCACATCCAGTTCATCGACAGCGGAAAGTACGCGAGCCACAGCCAGAGGCCGGTAATCAGCGTGAGCCACATGATGGGCGTGACGAACCGATACAATTTGCCGGCCATGAGCAGTAGGCGGCTGTACGCCGCATCGTTGGTTTCCATCGCCAGGTTGACGAAGATGCGCGGCAGGTAGAACAGGCCGGCGAACCAGCTCACCACCATCACGATATGAAACGATTTCAGCCACAGCATGGATAAAGCCCTGATCAAGAAATGGACGCCGAGTCCGCTGACCCTGATTCTACTGGGTTTGATCGCGTACCTGTGGTTCCGCCCGCCAGCCAAGGTGAGCGACGAGAATGTGGTGCCGCCGGCGTGGCAGGTGACGCTGCCGGATGGCCGCACGCTCACGAGCGACGCCCTCAAGGGCAAGGTGGTGCTGGTGAATTTCTGGGCGACCTGGTGCCCTTACTGCCGCAAGGAAAAGCCGGTGATCGACGAATTCTGGCAGGACACCCGCGGCCGCGGCTTCGAGGTGGTGTCGATCAGCGTCGACGACCCGCCGGAAAAGATCGCGGCCTGGATGCAGGACAAGGGCTATGCCTTCATGGCGGCACCCACGAACGCCAGCGTGGCAGCCGCGTTCGGCCCCGTGGCGAGCGTGCCCACGTCCTTCATCGTCGACGCCGACGGCCACATTCGCCACAAGATCGCCGGGCAGGTGCACTATCCCCGGCTGGAATCCCTCGTCACCCCTTTACTGAAAAGGCCTGCGCCATGACCACGCCCCGCGACGTCGAACCCCGCCTGGCCGAAATCGAGGCCAAGTTGGCCTTTGCCGAGGATCTCATCGAGACGCTCAACAAAACGGTGTTTCGCCAGCAGGAACAGCTCGACCTGCTCCAGGACCAGTTGCGCCTTCTGTACCTGCGCCTGCAGGAATCGCAACCGGAAGACCGACGCAGTCCGCGCGACGACATCCCGCCGCATTACTGACGGCAGGATACCGCGCGGAAAGCGTCAGCCGGGTTGCCCGTGAGACTCAGACCTCCATCACGGCAAGGGGTCGCCATCCCCGGCATGGAAAACATCCCAGCCACTGCTTGCACTCGAGCCCAGGGACGTTCCCATATAGGCTTTCTCATAGGCGCCGATCCTGACGCCGTCGCCCGCGGCGAACGCGTCAAACCCCTGGCCTACTCCCGCGCCCATTGACGTGCCTTGATAAGCGGCAGCGGAAATCGGCTCGCCCTCGCGGGCCTTGAACGTGTCCCAGCCCTGCCCCACGCTTGCGGACAGGGACGCGGGAACCATCAGAAGCAGGGAGGCAGCCCCCGCCAGACTTGCCAGCACAGTACTCATCCGAACGGTTTTCATGATGCACTCACTTTCCGTAACCGACCGGCACCCTGAATGCATGCCCCTGCAAGGAACTCGGGGCCCGGGAACCAGTCTTGTTTCTGGATTATCCTGACCTCCTCGGCCGTCTTTATAGCCGCTCCCGTTCACGCCGAAGATTGAATTTTTTAATCACGCACACCTTCTGCCGGGGTCATAAATGCACATATCGCAACGTGCTTTCTTGCTGACTCTCGCCTCGCTGCTGGCGCTCTGGCTGGCGGGAACCGGCCTGTCTTTTGCCGCACGCCAGCCCGCGTGGGATACCTGGGTTCTGAAAGTCGACGTGATCCGCAACGACGGCACGCGCGATCTGGGTTCCGGGGTGCTGATCGGCCCGGAACGGCTCATCACCAACTGCCATGTGGTACGCAATGCCCGCGAAATCCGGGTATCCCAAGGCCAGGACAGCTGGCTCGCCAGCCCGGTCATGGGGGATGCCTATCGGGACCTGTGTCTGCTCAGGCTGCCCGGCCATCCCGGCAATCCGCCCCCCATCGCCGAGCCGGGCAGCCTCAAGGTGGGCCAGGCGGTTTATGCTGCGGGGTATTCCGGCGGCACGTTCGGCACCAGCACCGGCCGCGTCAAGGGCCTGTTCACCTGCGACTGCGATGGCGGCAAGGTCATCCAGACCTCGGCCCAGTTCGAGCCGGGCGCCAGCGGCGGCGGCCTGTTCAACGAGGCGGGGGAACTGGTCGGCATCCTCACCTTCAAGTCGCACAGCGGCGGCATTTTCCACTTCGCCATTCCCATCGGCTGGATGAAGCAGCTGAGCCAGCGCCCGCTGTCCGACCGCCAGGACCGGGAACCGTTCTGGGAAAACCCGTCGCGCAGCAGCGGCTACTTCCTGGCGGCCTGCGACCTCAGCGCGAAAAAGAAATGGCAGGATCTGCTGCAACTCACCCAGGAGTGGGAACGGCAGGAACCCTACAATCCGCAGGCCTGGATGGCCTCCGGCCGCGCGAATCTCGGTCTGAAACGGCTGCACCGGGCCGCCCGGGATTTCCAGAAAGTGCTCGAACTCGATTCCACCCATGCCGAGGCGCAGTGGGAACTGCAACAGCTGGAACTGGAACTGGGCCAGCCGCTGCCCGGCAGCTGACGCGCTGCAACGCGCGGCGCGCGCCGGCCGTGCTCAGCGGCTGATCGGCTTGTAGCGGATCCGCTTCGGTTTTGCGCCCTCTTCGCCCAAGCGCTTTTTCTTGTCGGCCTCGTATTCCTGATAGTTGCCCGGAAAGAACACCACCTGCGAGTCGCCCTCGAAGGCGAGGATGTGCGTGGCGATGCGGTCGAGGAACCAGCGGTCGTGCGAGATCACCAGCACGCAGCCGGCGAATTCGAGCAGCGCGTCTTCCAGCGCGCGCAGCGTTTCCACGTCGAGGTCGTTCGATGGTTCGTCGAGCAGCAGCACGTTGCCGCCGGCGATCAGCGTCTTGGCCAGATGCAGCCGCCCGCGCTCGCCGCCGGAAAGATTGCCGACGAGCTTCTGCTGGTCGGCACCCTTGAAATTGAAGCGGCCGAGATACGCGCGCGCCGGCGTCTCGTAGCGGCCGACGGTGAGAATGTCGCGGCCTTCGGCGATCTCGTCGAACACGGTCTTGTCCGCCGCGAGCTTGTCTCGGCTCTGGTCGACGTAGGCGAGCTTCACCGTCTGGCCGATCTCGACCTCGCCACTATCGGGTTTTTCCTGGCCCGTGATCATCCTGAACAAGGTCGACTTGCCGGCGCCGTTGGGGCCGATGATGCCGACGATGGCACCGGGCGGCACGCTGAACGAAAGATCGTCGATCAGCAGCCGGTCGCCGAAGGCTTTCGAAACGTGCTTGAACTCGATCACCTTGTCGCCCAGCCGCTCGCCCACCGGAATGAAGATTTCCTGGGTTTCGTTGCGCTTCTGGTATTCGACCGAGTTCAATTCCTCGAAGCGGGCCAGCCGCGCCTTCGACTTGGCCTGGCGCGCCTTGGGGTTCTGCCGCACCCATTCGAGTTCCTGCTTCATCGTCTTGATGCGCGCGGCCTCCTGTCTGGCCTCGGTTTCCAGCCGCGCTTCCTTCTGTTCCAGCCAGCTGGTGTAGTTGCCCTTCCACGGAATGCCGTGGCCGCGGTCGAGTTCCAAAATCCATTCGGCGGCGTTGTCGAGGAAGTAGCGGTCGTGCGTCACCGCGACCACGGTGCCGGGATAGCGCACGAGGAACTGCTCCAGCCATTCCACCGATTCGGCGTCGAGGTGGTTGGTGGGTTCGTCGAGCAAGAGCATGTCGGGGTTGGAAAGCAGCAATTGGCACAGTGCGACGCGACGCTTCTCGCCGCCGGAGAGCTTGCCGATGACCGCCTCCCACGGCGGCAGTCGCAGCGCGTCGGCGGCGATTTCCATCTGCGTGTCGAGGTCGGCGCCGGCGGTGGCAAGAATCGCCTCGCACTTCGCCTGTTCCTCGGCGAGTTTGTCGAAATCGGCGTCGGGTTCGGCGTAGGCCGCGTAGATTTCCTCCAGCCTTGTTTTGGCCGCAACGATTTCGCCAAGTCCGGCTTCCACCGCCTGGCGCACGGTGTGCGCGGGGTCGAGCTGCGGCTCCTGCGGCAGGTAGCCGATGCGGATGCCCGGCATGGGAATCGCCTCGCCTTCGATCTCCTTGTCCACCCCCGCCATGATCTTGATGAGCGAGGATTTGCCCGAGCCGTTGAGTCCCAGGAGGCCGATCTTCGCGCCGGGGAAGAAGGATAGCGAAATGTCCTTCAGGATTTGCCGCTTGGGCGGCACGATCTTGCCGACCCGGTTGAGGGAATACACGTATTGCGCCATGGGAGTTTGCGAGCGGTTAGAAAAATCAGAAAGTCACAGGGATGCAGGAGAGGCAAGGGCGGAAAAGCAAAACGCCCCTTCCTCCCTTGCCTGCCTGTGAAACTATTTTTTGTCGACCGGACAGGCGTCGAACGTGCAGCCCTTGGCCGGATTGCGGCTGACGAAGCTGCCGTTGGGGCAGGCCTGCACATCGGCCGGGCACACCAGCAGGTCGTCGGCGGGCAGGGACGGGGGCGGAGGCCCGGCCGGGGAGGCTTTTTTCACCGGCGCGGCCGGCTGGGGCGAGCTTGCGCCGCAAGCCGCCAGGGCGAACAGCAGGGGCACGAGCACGAGGATTCTCATGACAGCGCCTTGTCGAGCCGGGCTTTGAGCCTGGCGAAATCGAGCTCGCCCAGCGTCTGCTCGATCACGCTGCCGTCCTTGTCGATGAGGAAGCTGGTTGGCGTGAGCTGCACGTCGCCGAAGGCGCGCGCGTGCTCGCCGTTGACGTCGAGCGCGACGGGAAACGGCAACTGGCGCGTCTGCGCGAAATTCGCCACGTAATTGGGCGGATCGTAGCTCATCGCCACGGCAATGATTTCGAAGCCGCGGTCCTTGTACTGGCGATAGGTTTCGATCATGCCCGGCATCTCGCGGATGCAGCCTGGGCAGGAGGTCGCCCAGAAATTCACCAGCACGACCTTGCCGCGCAGATCGGACAGCGCGATCGGCTTGCCTTCGAGCGTGGTGAAGGTGGCGGCGGGCGCCTGGGGTCTGGCCATCAGCGCGTAGGCAAGCGCGGCGAGCAGCGCGACGACGGCGGCGGCAATCAGGAGGGGTTTGCTGGCTTTCACTGGATGTCCTTGAAGGTGCGACTTGAATCGCGTCAATCGACCTGGTACGACCGAGCGAGCTTCACATAGTGCCCGGCCGAATACGCGAAATAGGCGATCTCGTCGGCGGTGAGCGGTCGCACGGCCTTGGCGGGCCGGCCGAGGTAAAGCTGCCCGGATTCGAGCACCTTGCCCTCCGGCACCAGCGAGCCCGCGCCGAGCAGCACGTGTTTCCTGACGACCGCGCCGTCGAGGATGATCGAGCCCATCCCGATCAGGCATTCGTCCTCGATGGTGCAGGCGTGCAGGATGACGGTGTGCCCAACCGTCACCCGGTCGCCGATGACGAGCGGGCCGCCGGCGGGATTGGACGCGGTCCTGTGCGACACGTGCAGCACGCTGCCGTCCTGGATGTTGGTTTCATCGCCGATGACGATGCTGTTCACGTCGCCGCGGATCACCGCGCCCGGCCACACCGAGGCGTCGCGCCCGAGCGACACCTCGCCGATCACCGTGGCGCGCGGGTGCGCCCAGGCGCCGGGCGCCAGCCGTGGTGCGGCACCGTGGTGCGCGGCAAGGGGCAGTTCGTAGACCTTGTTCGTCATGGGGTTGAAAATCGGCAACTGAGGGCGAAAGTATAATTCGTTCATCCTTCCTGTTCCGCGTGCCGCCATGAACCCGCTCCTCGATTTTTCCGGTCTGCCCCGTTTCGCCGAATTCAAGCCCGAATTCGTCACCCCTGCCATCGACCAGTTGCTGGCCGACTGCCGCGCCGCCGTGGCACGCGCCGAAGCGCCCGACACCCCCGCCGAGTGGGACGCCTTCGTCGCCCCGCTCGACGACGCGAACGAAAAGCTCGGCCGCGCCTGGGGCGTGGTGTCGCACCTGCATTCGGTGATGGATTCGCCCGAGTTGCGCGAGGTGTACAACGCCAACCTGCCCAAGATCACCGTCTACTACGCCGAGCTGGGGCAGAACGAGGCACTCTACGCCAAGTACAAGGCGCTCAAGGCCAGCCCCGGCTACGCGGCCCTGTCGGCGGCGCGCAAGAAGATCGTTGAAAACGAACTGCGCGACTTCCGCCTCGGCGGCGCCGAACTGCCCGCCGACAAGAAGGCGCGCTTCATGCAGGTGCAGGAGGAACTGGCGCAACTCTCCGCCAAGTTCGAGGAAAACCTGCTCGACGCCACCAACGACTACCACCTCATCATCGACGAGCCGTCCGAACTCGCCGGCATTCCCGACGACGTGCTGGAAATGATGAAGTCCGCCGCCGAGGCCGATGGCGAGACCGGCTGGAAGATCACCCTGCAGATGCCGTCCTACCTGCCGGTGATGCAGTACGCCGATTCCCGCGAACTGCGGCAGATTCTCTACCGCGCCTATGTCACCCGCGCGTCCGAATTCGGCAAGCCCGAACTCGACAACACCCCGCTCATCGCGCAGATCCTCAAACTGCGCCGCGAGGCCGCCCAGTTGCTGGGCTTCAAGTCCTACGCCGAAGTCTCGCTCGAGGCCAAGATGGCCGATTCGCCGCGCCAGGTGCTGCAGTTCCTCGACGAACTTGCCGCCCGCGCCCGCCCCTACGCGGAAAAGGATTTCGAAGAGCTCAAGGCCTTCGCCCGCGACACGCTGGGCTACGACACGCTCGAAGCCTGGGACAACGCCTACGTCTCCGAAAAGCTGCGCGTGGCGCGCTACAGCTTCTCCGACCAGGAAGTGAAGCAGTACTTCCCCGAGCACCGCGTGCTGGCGGGGCTGTTCAAGCTGGTGGAAACGCTCTACGGCCTCCACATCCGCGAAGACAAGGCGCCGGTGTGGCACCCCGACGTGAAGTTCTACACGCTCACCGACCACGCCGGCCAGCGTGTCGGCCAGTTCTATCTCGACCTCTACGCGCGCGCCTCCAAGCGCGGCGGCGCCTGGATGGACGACGTCATCACCCGCCGCCGCAAGGCCGACGGCGTGCAGACGCCGGTGGCGTACCTCAACTGCAATTTCTCCGCGCCAGTGGGGGACAAACCCGCGCTCTTCACCCACGACGAGGTCATCACGCTCTTCCACGAAACCGGCCACGGCCTGCACCACCTGCTCACCCGGATCGAGGAGCTGGGCGTGGCCGGCATCAACGGCGTGGAATGGGACGCGGTCGAGCTGCCCAGCCAGTTCATGGAAAACTTCTGCTGGGAATGGGACGTGTTGAAGCACATGACCGGCCACGTCGACACCGGCGCGCCGCTGCCGCGCGAACTGTTCGACAAGATGCTCGCCGCCAAGAACTTCCAGTCCGGCCTGCAAACGCTGCGCCAGGTCGAATTCGCCGTGTTCGACATGCGCCTGCACGACGACTTCGACCCCAGCGGCCAGGCCACGGCGATGGACCTGCTGAACGAAGTGCGCCAGAAAGTCGCGGTCATCATCCCGCCCGCCTACAACCGTTTCCCCAACAACTTCTCGCACATCTTCGCCGGCGGCTACGCGGCGGGCTACTACAGCTACAAGTGGGCCGAAGTGCTCTCGGCCGACGCCTACGCCCTGTTCGAAGACGAAGCCGAAGGCTACGGCGGCGTGTTGAATCCGGAAGTCGGCCACCGCTTCTGGAGCGAAATCCTCGCCCAGGGCGGCGCGCGGCCCGCGCTCGAATCGTTCAAGGCCTTCCGCGGCCGCGAGCCGACGATCGACGCGCTGTTGCGGCACAACGGCATGGCCTGACGAGCCCCCGCCTGTCGGAAATTTTTACAGCAACGACACCGCAGAGATGCACCGATACAGCGAATACGACGCCTGACGGGGTTTCCCGCGCGGGCAGAAACAGGAGGCACACAATTTGCTGCGCAGCAATTTGAATTTGCCAGCTGTGAGGTATTAGCATATGAAAAAACTCCTGATCCCCGCTCTCGGCGGCAGCCTGCTCCTCGCTACCCCCGCCGCGCAGGCCGCCCTTCCTATGATCAACCCGTGCAACGTCCTTTCTGCGCCCATGGTCCCCGGCGTCAACATCGCGGATGCGGTCGGGACATGCAATGACAACACCGCCGTCGTCGAGGTGCTGATCAACGACACTGCCTACTATTACGAAAACTTCGAACAAGCAACCTCAACCCACGGCATTTTGACCGTCACCAGCCCGCTCAACCCCACTGGAGCCATCGATGGCTGGTACAACGAGAGTGATTCAAATCCCGTCGAAGGCGCACTGGCCGTTTCATATACGGCTCCCGGGCACAATCATGCCTACGCGAAAAGCTTGTTTGGCGGTGTGTACCCGTACAATTATTACAATCCCGACACAGGGAACTACGAGTACCGCAGCCTCAGCTTTGCCGCCAGCGCCCGCAGCCTGTGGGTCGACATCCTCACCTTCGATGCGGACGGCAGCTATTCGGCCACCTTTGCCGTGGACGGCCTTGCCGGCGGACTGACCGGGTCTTTTACGACTTGGAGCTGGCCAAGCCCTTATGACAGCCTGAGGAGCTGGCAATTCGACGTCACCGTGCTGGGGCTCGACGACCCGGTGTATGCCACCTTGAGCATGGGCCAAAGTAGCGCGTCGCTGACCTCGTCCTTCAACGAGAGCGGCACCCTGAGGTTCGATTACCTGGCCGGCAACCGCTATCTGATCGTCGCCAGCCTGGATGTAGGCGTGAGCAACGGCGGGACGGTGGATTTCTATAACACCGCCACCCTGAGCAGCTTGACGCTCACTCCGGGCACCACCATGAGCGCTATGTCCGGTGCGGACTACTTCAACCTTGGCAACACGGCGGCACCGCCTATCCCCGAGCCGGAGACCTACGCCCTGATGCTCGCAGGCTTGGGGCTGGTGGGCTTCGCTGCACGCCGGCAGCTTCGCTAGCCGGGCGTGCAGCGTAACAGGCGCTTCGGCGCCACTGCCTCAATCCTGACGCGCTGGCACGCATGCCCGTCTCCTGTCCCTGTGCGGGCGTAAAGCTTGGCCGTTCCAAGGCCGTTAAGCCATGAAGTTATGCCTGTCAGGAGATCAGCATGAAACCGGGAGTCCTTTCCGCCGCCCTGTGCCTTGCCCTTGCGAGCACGCCCGCCGCCACCGCTCAGCTGTATCAGTGGAAAGATGCGCAGGGTCGCATGGTCTTCAGCGACCAGCCGCCGCCGCCCAGCGTGAGAAATGCGCAGCAGAAATCCTTCAAGGGCAGCGTGATTGAGGGCGGCGAGTCTTATGCCACCAAGTCGGCGCGCGAGAAAAATCCCATCACCCTGTACGCCAGCGCCTGCGGCGTGCCCTGCGACCAGGCGCGGCAGTTGCTTTCCGACCGCGGCGTGCCCTACAGCAGCAAGGACCCGCAAGCGAGCCCGGAGGCCCAGGCCGACCTGCAGAAGCTGACCGGACGCCTCTCCGTGCCCGTGCTCGTCGTCGGCGCCGACAAGATCGACGGCTTCGAGGCCGGCCAGTGGCAGGCGCTGCTTGACCGCGCCGGCTATCCCAAGGCCGCCCTGCCCGGCCGCAAGCCGGCGCCGCAGACCGCCGCCGCATCGGCACCCGCGACCGCACCGGCGCCCGCCG
>JAIWOS010000068.1 GCA_020217265.1 Thiobacillus sp.
TCGTATTCGCGCTTGTTGGCTTCCAGCGACTTCAGCTTGAAGCGGCAGGAGCCGAAGGCGCCCGACGGCGTGCTGCGCAGCGCGGCGATCGCGGCGGCGGATTCCTTGGTGGTGTCGATCAGGTCTTCGGTGAGCGCGCCGATGATGCCGTTGCGGCCGGCGTAGACCTTGCCGATCTTGTCCTTGTGCTTGCGCGCGGTTTCGATCACGCCGCAGGCCGAGGCGTTGATGACGGCGGTGACGCCGCCGGATTGTGCGTAGAAGGCGTTCATTTTTTTCGCCATGCTGTTGTCTCCTAGTGGTTTCCGATAGCTCGTTTGCAAAAAAACAAAAAAGCCAGCGCGAGGCTGGCTTGGAAAATCAACTGTTGCCGGAGGCTTCGCCCTCGGCCAGGCGCCGGGCTTCCTCGTCGGCCTGCATTTTCAGGAGCGTGGTGACGCAATCGCCGATGTCGTCGTATTCCTCGCGCCCGGTCGCGAAACGGTCGCGGATGCGCCAGAAGAACATGCTGCGATAGCGCGAATCGCCGGTTTTCGACAGCACGAAATGGCAGCCGTGCTCGGTCCAGTAGAAGCCGGGGCACAGCGTCAGCTCGCGGTCGTCGATATGCAGGCGGATTTCGGTCTCGACGTCCTGGATTTCGACGTCGTGGCCGTAGCGTTCCTTCACCGCGCTGGTCACGATCCAGCGTTCGGTGTCGGTTAGCGGGTGGTTCTGCTGCGGCATGCGTTCAGCCGAGCGCGGCGAAGATCGAGTCGCGGATGCTTTCGACCTTGCCGACCCCCGAAATCTTCACGTACTTGGGCGCGCCTGGCTCGCCGCGCGCGGCCCAGTCGCCGTAGTATTTCACCAGCGGTTCGGTTTGCGCGTGGTACACATCGAGACGCTTCTTGACGGTTTCTTCCTTGTCGTCGTCACGCTGGATCAGGTCCTCGCCGGTGACGTCGTCCTTGCCGGCGACCTTGGGCGGGTTGAACACGACGTGGTAGGTGCGGCCCGAAGCGACGTGCACGCGGCGGCCCGACATGCGCTTGATGATTTCCTCGTCGGCGACGTCGATCTCGACTACATAGTCGATCGGCACGCCGGCGGCCTTCATCGCCTCGGCCTGCGGAATCGTGCGCGGGAAGCCGTCGAACAGGTAGCCGTTCTTGCAGTCGGGTTCCTGCAAGCGCGCTTTCACCATGCCGATGATGATGTCGTCCGACACCAGGCCGCCCGCGTCCATGATGGCCTTGGCCTTCATGCCGAGTTCGGTCCCGGCCTTGATCTGCGCACGCAGCATGTCGCCGGTGGAAATCTGGGGAATGTTGTACTTTTCCTTGATGTAGTTGGCCTGGGTGCCTTTGCCGGCGCCAGGGCCGCCCAACAGAATCAAACGCATTGCTGTCTCCCTCGATATTTGGATTGGAAAAACTCCAATAGCCTAAGCCATGCCGGAAGGCGGCAACACTTAAAAAATTTTATTCAGGGATTCAAGAGGCTGCTAGCAGGGCGCGAACCCGCGCCAGGTCGTCGGGCGTATCCACACCCGGCGCCGGCGACACGGCGGTGACGCCCAGGCTGATGCGGTAGCCATGCCACAGCACCCGCAATTGTTCGAGCATTTCGTGGCGTTCCAGCGGCGAAGCGGCCAGCGTGGCGTAGATGCGCAGAAAGCCGGCGCGATAGGCGTACAGGCCGATGTGGCGCAACGCGCCCAACTCGCGCGGCATGGGCTGCTGCGCGGCAAAGGCGTCGCGCGGCCAGGGGATGGGGGCCCGACTGAAGTAAACGGCGTACCCCGCCTCGTCGGCGACGACCTTGACGACGTTGGGATTGACGAAATCGGCGTGGTCGTGGATGGGATGCGCCAGTGTCGCCATCACCGCGTCGTCGTGCAGCACCAGTTGACGCGCGGCTTCGCGGATGAGCGCGGGATCGATCAGCGGTTCGTCGCCCTGCACGTTGACGACCAGGGCCTCGTCGGACCAGCCAAGGGTTTCGACAACCTCCACCAGCCGCTCGGTCCCCGACTGATGGTCGGGGGACGTCAGCAGCGCGGGGTGACCGGCGGCCTCGACCACCGCCTGCACGCGCGCATCGTCGGTGGCGACGACGGCCGCTTCGGCGCCCGCCTCCAGCGCGCGTTCCAGCACGCGCAACACCATGGGCTTGCCGCCGATGTCGGCGAGCGGTTTGCCCGGCAGCCGGCTGGAGGCATAGCGCGCGGGGATGACGACGCGGAAGTGCATGTCAGCTGGGGCGGATTTCGCCGGGTTCCAGCGGACGCGCTTCTTCCGGCAGCATGACCGGGATGTCGTCGCGGATGGGATAGGCGAGGCGGCAGGCATGGCAGACCAGCTCGCCGGCCGGTTTTTTCCACTCCAGCGGGCCCTTGCAGACCGGGCAGACGAGGATTTCAAGTAGCTTCGGGTTCATTCGCGTATGTCCTGTAGAGCGGCGAGGCGTCGACCCCGGGCCGCCGGGATTTGCTTTGATAAAGGTGGATGTCCGCCACCGACAGCAGCGTTACCAGGTCATGGCCGTCACGCGGCGCGTGGGCCACGCCCAGGCTGACCGCCATGGGCAGGCCGTTGTGCTGGCTCCAGGCGTCGGTACGCGATTCGATGCGGTCGAAGATCTGCTGCACGGCTGTGTCGTCGCGCATCGGCAGGAGTGCGACGAATTCGTCCCCGCCCCAGCGCCCGCACACCCCCATGTCGGCCGACTCGCTGAAGATTTGCGCGAACTCGGCGAGCACGCGGTCGCCGACCCCGTGCCCGTAGCGGTCGTTGACGGCCTTGAACTGGTTGAGGTCGGCGAACAGCACGGTGGCCGGCAGGCTGGCGTCCGCCTTGTCGAACACCCGATCGGCCGCCGCCAGCAGGCCGTGGCGGTTGAGCAGGCCGGTGAGCGCATCGAAGCGGCTGCGGTAATCGAGCTGGCGACGCTGCCCCTCGATGCGACCCATCAGGATGTAGGCATACAGAGCCAGCGTCACCCAGAACACGCCGAAGAAGACGTCGCCCGCATTCACTTCGAAGCCCCCCAGCCGGTAGCGCATGGCGAAGGCGATGGCCATGCCCAGCAGCGCCCCGCCCAGCACCTCGGCGAACAGCCGCATGCCGTAGCGCATGCCGTTGCCGAGCAGCACCATCAGGAAGGCGAGCGCCGACGGCGGGATGGCGTTGGGATCGTGCGCCACGCACAGGGTGACGATGACGAGGTCGGTCGCCATCGCGCTGCGGATGCGCAGCAGCGTGACGCGTTTCAGCGCGAGATGGAAGAACCAGCTGTTCAGCACGAAGTACACGCCCAGCGCGATCAGCAGCTGCTCGATGCTGAACAGCACCGGCTGTACGGTCTCCAGCGTGGAAAAGTAGATCACCGCCAGCGAGAAGAACAGGTAGCGGGTAAAGAACTGGGTCACGATTTCCGAGCGGTCGGGCACCCAGAAGCCCGTATCGTCGGAGGCCGCTTCCCAGCGGCAGGGATGGCGGCGATCCATCCAGTCGGTAACCCGCATTTTCATCCTCCCTCAGCGCGCGTCAGACCGGCCGTGCCGTTGTTGGTATGTGTGCATCCAGCCAGTGTGCGAATCCTGTCTCGGGGGCGAGGTCGAGTTCAACCGCCCACCAGTCTGCCCCTGCGAACGAGAAACATTTTACAGCGTCTTTTTCTGTCATCAGCAGCGGGCGATCCTCGGGCAGTTCGCCGGGCCGATAGTCATGGTGGTCGGGATAGGCGTGCGGCTCGAAATCGAGGCCTGCGCGCGTCAGCATGTCAAAAAAGCCCTGCGGTCTGCCGATGCCGGCGACCGCGAGCCAGTGCAGCCGCGGCAATTCGGCGAGCAGGCATTTTTCCTGCGGGCGACGCAGGCGGTAAGCGCGGCCGGGCGAGGTGTCGACGCGCCAGCCCGCAATCCCGGCGGGCAGGCGGCGCACCGCCCCGTCGCGTACCACCTGCGCCACGGCGTCGACCTCGCGCAGCCGCCGGACAGGCTCG
>JAIWOS010000020.1 GCA_020217265.1 Thiobacillus sp.
CTTGTAGCTGCTGATCCAGCCCAGGCCCTGGTTCTCGATGCCGGCCGCTTCGGGCGCGGGCCCCACGTGCGTCGCCGGCCCGGCCCCGTGGCATTTGCCGAAGGTGTGGCCGCCGCAGGTGAGCGCGGCGGTTTCGTAATCGTTCATCGCCATGCGTGCGAAGGTTTCGCGCACCAGCTGCGCGGACACCAGCGGATCGGATTTGCCGCCGGGGCCTTCGGGGTTGACGTAGATCAGGCCCATCTGCACCGCCGCCAGCGGATTGTCGAACTTGTCGGCCTGCGTGCCGTGACGCTCGTCACCCAGCCAGGTTTTTTCGGACCCCCAGTACACCGACTCGTCGGATTCGTACACGTCCTTGCGACCGCCGCCGAAGCCAAAGGTCTTGAAGCCCATCGATTCCAGCGCCACGTTGCCGGCGAGGATGATGAGGTCGGCCCAGGAAATCTTCTTGCCGTATTTCTGCTTCACCGGCCACAAGAGACGGCGAGCCTTGTCGAGGTTGACGTTGTCCGGCCAGGAATTGGTGGGCGCGAAGCGCTGCTGCCCCAGCCCCGCGCCGCCGCGGCCGTCGGCGATGCGGTAGGTGCCGGCCGCGTGCCAGGCCATGCGGATGAAGAAGGGGCCGTAATGGCCGTAGTCGGCCGGCCACCAGTCCTTGGAATCGGTCATCAGCGCCTTGAGGTCTTGCTTCACCGCCGCAAGATCGAGCGATTCGAATTCCTTGCCGTAGTCGAAATCGCGCCCCATCGGATCGGTTTCGGCCACGAACTGGTGCAGGATTTTCAGATTGAGCTGATTCGGCCACCAGTCGGCGCTGGTCGGACCCTGGTGCGCGGCCTGGGTGCGGATTTCGTGAGCGAACGGACATTTCATTTCGTTGGGCATGTAAGTCTCCTTGAAAATTGAACGGCATGGCTGCGGGACGCGAGGGGCGTCGAGCTTGAGGGACTCTGCCGACCGGCCAGAGCCTGAACGGACAGCAGAAAGACAAGACCCCGCTAGAAATGAAGACTAGAACCCGGACAGACGTCCGTCTAATTGATTAATACGGCCAGGGTGATTGATGATGTCGATGGGTGCTTGCCCGCAATTCGACGTTGTCTTGACATGGCCTCCGGAAGGCAAAGCGCCAAAACGGGCGGGGGATGCCCAGGCACCGGGCTGAGGGCTGAGCGGATGACCGGCCTTGCGGAGTTGGAATAGTGCGGCGCGATCACCCGTTCGAGTGCGTCCCAGAGGCGAGGTGTTCGAGTTGGTCGAGAAACCTGTCGCGCTGCGTGCAGTTGTGTTTCTTCTTGGCTGCATATTCCAGGGCGGAAAACTCGTTAGCATCGCTCGCCGCGTAAGCCTCGTGGATGATCGGAAAGCATACCCAACGCGAGAAATCAGGGGGTGAAAATCAGTGTTTCCCTAGGGAGACAATCCTCAAAAACTAGGCTGCAGAATCCACAGACCGAGTTGCCCCATGCTTGCCGCAAGGCGCACTCGGGCCGCATGCCAGTCGGTCTCTGCGTCCACTTTGAGGCGTTCGGTTTCCGCCTGGATTCGCTGGGCCTCGAGCCAGTCCGTGATTCCCACGACACCTTCCCGATACCGACCCTCGGTGACGTGCAAGGTTTGCTTGACGCTGCCTGCCAGTGCCAGCACGGCTAGCCTGTTATCCCGGGCGGCCGTCCAGTCCTGATAGGCTGCCCAGAGTTCCTGCCTGACCTGTCGACGAACAGCGGCAAGCGCCACGCGCTGGCTTTCAAGCTCGGCATCTGCGGCCCGCGCCCGGTAATGCGGTTCAAACCCCTGAAACAGCGGGACACTCAGTTGCACACCGATGGATACAACATTATCAGGGGATAAGACACTGCTGTTTGGTGGGGGGGAGCGAACATACTGGCCATTCAAGGTCAGTGCAGGTCTGGCTTCTGCCTTGACGAGACGGAGACGTTGCTCTGCAGCCGAAACTTCGGCCATCGCCGCGGTCACCGCGGGATGGCGGTCCAGCATGTCGTCGGACAACTGATCATAAGTTGGAACCGAGTCGTGTCGCAGATTCAGGTCAGCCAGGTCGGGGAGTTGCAATTCGGTTTCGGGCGACAATCCGAGCGTCAATGCCAGCCTGCCCCTTGCCTTCCGCCACGCGCGTTCTGCCTGCACGCGTTCTGCCGTGGCGCGGGAAGCGGCCGCCTCCGCCATCAACTTGTCCGTCAGAGCGGTTACTCCAGCTTCGTGAAGCGCCGTTGCGGTCTCGAGTGCGAGCACTGCGAGCCTCTCGGCTTCCCGGCTCGCACGCCAGCCCGCGTGCATGCGGGCACTGTCGAGATAGGCCTGAAGAAAATCCAGCATGGCATCCTGCAAGGCCCGATCATGACCGGCATTGGCTGCGTCGAGCAGGGCGCGGGCCTGCTCCAGACGCGCACCGCGTCGTCCCATGTCGAGCAGCAGCCAATTCATGCGGATGCTGTATCCGCGTGTCGTGGCACTGAATTCCGTTCCCAGGGATCGTTGGTAGTCCTGTTCAGTTCGCGCGTAGTCCAGGGTCGACGAAAACTGGGGAAGGTACGCCCCCTTGGCCAGTCCGATCTCGGCTGCACGCATCTGCGCCTGCCGCCAGGATCGCTGTGCTTCGGGATGGTGACACAACGCCCGCGTGAGGGCTTCGAGCATGTCGAGTGGACTGTCCGGTGCACCAAACTTGCAGGTCGGATCGTCTGCATTGGCTTGCCCACGAGCCACGCTGTAATGCTGGCTGACGTGTCGGCCTGTGCCAAAGGGATCCTCTAGCAACGAGGCTTCCGCCGACCATGAGACGAGAACGGCTAACCACAGTCGGCCCCCCCTTCCTCTCCGCATCACATCACCGCCTCGGTAGGCTCCCCCTTCATTGCCCGGCGAATCGCCGCAAAGTTATCGGGAGGCAGGTTCGCCACGATGCGGCCATGGCGCAACACGACCACCCGGTCGGCGGTCGCGATGGTCTGGGGGCGGTGGGCGATGATGATGCGCGTGAGATCGAGGCTGCGAATGGCCGCATTCACGCGCTCTTCGGATTCGATGTCGAGACTGCTGGTCGCCTCGTCGAGCACGAGGATCTGCGGCTCCCGGTACAGCGCGCGTGCCAGCAGCACACGCTGTTTCTGGCCGCCCGAGAGCACCGTGCCCATGTCGCCCACCAGGGTGTTGTAAGCCATGGGCATCGCCTCGATATCCTCATGAATGTCGGCCAGACGGGCACATTTTTCGATCCGCTCCCGATCAGCCGCCGGGTCGAAAAAGGCTATGTTGTCTGCCAGCGATCCAGCGAACAGCAGATCATCCTGCGTCACCGCGCCAACCAGCCTGCGGATGCGTTGCGGTCCAATCTGCCGGATATCGGTGCCAAAAAAACAGATCTGCCCGGCGTCGATCGCGCGCAACCCCAGGAGAACATGCATCAGCGTCGTCTTTCCACTCCCCGAAGGCCCGACGATGGCAACCGATTCCCCGCGCTCGATCCGGAGATCGACATCCTGGAGCACCCAGGGGGACAGCGCCCCGTAACGGAAACTGACCTTGCTCAATTCCACACACGGTCTGTCGGATGTCGTGTCGAACGTGGCCGCTTCGGCTCCGTTCGTTTCGAGCTCGATACGGTCCGGTTCCGGTTCGCTCAGCGCGATATCGGCCAGCCGCTCCCCGTGCAGCCGTAACATGCGCAACTCGAAAAGATGATCGATGAGCGTGGTGCCGCGCTGGCCGAACTGGTCCTTGTAGGCAAGAAACGCCATCAAGGCACCTACCGTGAACTGGTTGTCCATGACCAGCGACGCGCCCAGGGCGATGATCGTGACTCGCTCGAGGCCGAACATGAACCCATTGATGTGCCGGTAGAACAATTGCATTTTCTGGGTGCGCACTCCGGCATTGATCTCGTCCACCACCAGCGTCAGCCAGGTGTTGCGGCGCTCGCCCGTGCGCTGGAACAACTTGATCGGCTTGATGCCGCGCACGGTTTCCAGAAAATGCGACTGCTGCCTGGCGGCATGCACGATCTGCTCCTCGGTCGCCAGCCTGAAGGGGCGCCACCACAGCCAGCGTATCAGGGCAAACGCGAGCATCACCCCCAGGGCAATGCCGGCCAGCTTGGGACTGTAGACGAACATGACCGCCAGCACGACGAGGGACATGACGCCATCAAGTACTGCCTCGATGAACTGCGACGTGATGCTCCGCTGAATCACGTCGACCGATCCGAAGCGGGAGACGATGTCACCAAGATGCCTGTTTTCGAAAAAATGCAGCGGCAAGCGCAGAAGATGTGTGAACAGATTGCTCCGCCACTGCAGATTGAGTGTCGTGGACAGGTAGAGCATCACCCAACCGCGCAAGAGCCCGATGGCCTGCTGGAACAGCACCAGCAAACCAAAGGCAAGCGCCAATGTCACCAGCAAGTCCCGGTCATTGGCCACGATCACGTCGTCGATCACCCACTGCAGATAGAACGGGCTGACAATGATGAAGACTTCGAGCACCAGCGCCAGCGCCAAAACCTGGATGAGCGACGGGACGAGTCCCGATACGCGCCCCATCAACTGTGAGAGCGTCACACGCTGTTTCACGACCGCCGGCATGAAGCCCTCGTCCGGCCAGGCCTCCAATGCCACGCCGGTGAAGCTTCGCGACACGTCCTCGCGGGACAACTCGCGCACCCCGACCGCCGGATCGTGGATCACGATGGATTTGCCGCGCACCTCCTTCAGGACAACGAAATGATTGAAGTTCCAGTGCAATATGCACGGGCGCCGCAATTCACCGAGGTCGTCCAGTTCGAGTTTCACCGCGCGGGTCGCCAGCGACATTGCGCCGGCAATCTGCACCAGCTGGTTGAGGGTCACGCCCATCATCGATACGGTGAAGCTGCGGCGAAGACTGGCAAGATCGATTTTCAGGCCATGGTAGCCGGCCACCATGGCAAGGCAGGCGAGCCCGCACTCGGCAGCCTCGTTCTGCAGGATGAGCGGCAGTTTGCGGCCGATGCCGAATGCCAGTGACGGAGTCTGATTCATGGGCTGCGCGTCGCTCCGTTCACAATTTTCCCGACAGGCTGAGCAGCGGTTCCAGTGCCCATTCGTACAGGCGGCGGCTCTCGCTCATCAGATCCGCCTCGAGCAGCATCCCTGTCTGCAGGGCGACGGGCTTGCCGTAGGCCATGATCGACTGGTCCTGAAGCGCTACCTTCACCAGATACATGGGTTCCCCTCCCTGTTCGCCCTTTGCCGCGCCCAGTTCCGCAGGCAGCATCGGCGCGCGCGACACACTCAGCACACGGCCTTCCGGCTGCCCGAATTTCTGGTAGGGAAAGGCGTGCAGGCGCAAGCGGACTCGCGTTCCCGCCCGCACGAACCCGGCGCTGCGACTCGGCGCGTACAGATGTGCGATCAGCCGGGAGCCCTGCGGGACCACGCTTACCAGCGTCTGCCCGGCCTCGACGGCCTGACCCGGCTCGACCAGTGGCGCCGTGGCCACCCCGGGTGACGGGGACGGCACGCTGACGCCGCGACGCCCCTCGCTGAGCGTCAACTCCTGCTGATTGCCGGCAATTTCGCGCGCCAGTTGTGACAACTGGGCCTCGTAGCGGATTCGTGACGCAACCAACTCGCGCTGACGGTCTGCCATCTCTCGCCGAATGCGTACCTGATCACGTTCAAGACCGCGCAACTGCGCCGCCTGATCGAGCGCGTCCGACTTCTTCTGCTCGTATTGCTCACGTGAAACGTATTTTTTTTCCAGCAATTCGGAGTAGCGCCGCTCGACTTCAATAGAGAGACTCGTTCGCTGCTGCTGCAGCGCGATCGCTTTGGCCAGTTTTTCCTCTTCGCTATCCAGCCCGGCAATCTGGCGATGCAGTCCCACGCTTTCCTCGGCCTGCAATTGCCGAATTTGACGCGCTTCTTCGGAGAGTAGCGCACCCTGAGTACGCACCTGCTCGCCTATCCTCGCCTCGATCTCCCCGCCGTTGCTGGTCTGCCGCTCACCTGAGAGTACGTACAGAATTTCGCCCGCCCGGATGGTCTGGCCTTCGTCAACCCTGCGTTCCGCAATTCGCCCTGCCTGCGGGGCTGTGATTCTTATCAGCCCCATATCGGGCATCATCAAACCCGCCACGGTACTACGCCGGGTGTAGGTGCCCAGCGTCAGCACCAGCACAACGGCGAGCCCGATTAGAAAGGCCAGAAAACTGAGGACACGGTAATTTGTGGGCTGGATGAGTACGACCTCGCCCATCCAGCGGGGTCGGTGCGTCTGAAGGGCTTCGCGCCGAAACAGCGACTTGCGCGTCATCTGCGAAGCGTGCTGCGCGCTGAGAGCGCCGTGTAGGTAAAAGGTGTACGGATCATGTGGTCTGGCGCGTCCTTCGCGCAGGCAAACAAAAAGCCCACTTTCGCGGGCTTTTTGCCGGGCTATTCAGCCCGAGTGCCGCTATCGATCAGCGGAACAGGCCACCAAGGAGGCCCATTGCCCCGCCGAGCAGGCTGCCAAGAAGCGTGAAAGTGCCGCCGGGGGTCAAATTGAACCCGCCGTTCAGGATCGGGTTGTCGCCCACAGCAATGGACAGGCCACCGGACACTTCGGACATTTCTGCTTTGTTCAGGACTTCGATCGACATTTTCACTCCTCCAATCAGTTTGGTTGATAATATTACCGTTAAGTCAATAGTTAAAAGTATCTATTGACCACGGTTTGGTTATATTATTTTGATTGCTCGCATTGTCAAGTATTGCGATGCTTTTTTTATGGGCTCGGCTGGTTGATTTTTGATCGCCCATAAGCGGTGTACGCGGCGACCCACCGACTGGATGCAAGACGATTAAAAAATTTATGCCGGGGAGTTATGCCGGGGTGCAACGGATATCCAGCAAGTCATCTATCGACAGATGAATGCCGAGTCAGTGCCACCACGAACAGGCTTGATTAACTCGAGTGCGTCCCGGAGAACGGGGCGCTCGCGTTAGTCGAGAAACCTGTCGCGCTGCGTGCAGTTGTGTTTCTTCTTGGCTGCATATTCCAGGGCGGAAAAACTCGTTAGCATCGCTCGCCGCGTAAGCCTCGTGGATGATCGGAAATCTTCGCCCATGCAAGAAATCAGGTTGTGAAAATCAGCGTTTCACCAAGCTAACGTGTCGTCCGTACCCCGACTTCTTGCCGCCCTCATGCGCGGCCCGCGCATGGCATCACCGGGCACATCGACTTTGTTTGCAACAGCGACCATTTGCAAACAGGCCGACATCCAGCACACGCGGGCTGATCGCATCAGGCTATCGCATGATTCATGTGTTTCCTGCGCCAATGCACTTTGTATGCAACAAGGCCCAGGCCAACCGCAAGCATTGCCCACTCGCCAGGCTCAGGCACGGTGCCAACCTGGTCCGGCCTTGGGATCCCTCGGGATAGCTGGACCGCTGACAATGTAGCCACCCCGCTGAACACGGGCGTAAAGCCATCAAAAGGCGATCCAGGCGCAACGATTGCGCCTCCCGGCCGGCCATCTCCATCCGTATCCAAAGTCGTGACGTTGAATTGGAACCCCATTGGCAGCGCACTGAGTTGTCCTGAGAAAATCCCCCCGGGGCTCAAGGCAAAACTCGTTTCCACTGGAACCGATGCTCCATTGATCACAAAGTTGATACTGGCATCGGCGCACATCAACTCGGTTGTGGGGCCATTGCAGGGGCCCCCATTCACACCTAGCAAGCCCAACGGGTTCAAATACGCGGAGAGTGGCCCCGATGCCTGGAAGGGTAGCGGTCCAAAAAATCCAGACATCGAAGCTTGTCCGCCAAAAGTTAATGCATCGAGCTTGATCGTTCCCCCAATTGCCGCCGGAGATCCCAGCGCGGTTTCGCCAAAGAACAACTGGTAATCGCCATCAAAGTCAAAAGTTAGAATAGGGTGCGTGTTGTTCAAGAGAGTCGTCACGGACCCCAACAAACCAGCTTGCGCCGCGCTGGAAATTGCCATGCTCCCGGCCAACAGCATGGCATAGGTGAGTTTTTTATTCCCGTTACCCATCGTTGTCTCCTCAAATTGTCGATTAATCGAGAGCCAGGCCCAAATCCCGCATTACCCAGAGATACGATCTGGACACTGCCCCAACTTGGGTACGCGGGCTTCGATGGATTGGATGCACTGCACTTAAAAAAGTCCTCCGGGGACAGCAACGGTTTCAGTACAGCGGCTTTGAACGGCTTGTCATGCCGGGCAAATCAGACAAATCGGATCATGGGGTTGAATCGGTACCCAAAGCGCTGTTCGCCGTTTTGTCAAAGCACATCCGGTGCCGCAGCCAGGCCTTGCGCGCCTCCTCCAGCGTTCCCATCAGCACTGCCAGCGCCAGTGCCAGCAGCCAGACCTCCATCCCGATCGGCGCGGTGCCGAACAGCCAGTTTCCGGCGGGTGTGTAGGCGATGAACAGCAACAGTCCGATCTCGCTCGCGATACCGAGCAGGAGGAGGGGGTTGTCGAACCGACCGAATGCAAACAGGGAACGCCGCGGGTGGCGGCACAGCAGGACGTTCATCACCTGCATGATCACGATGGTGGCGAAGCAAGCGGTGGTGGCTTCGCGGTAGAGCGGCGCGCCGGACGCCAGGTGGGCGCCGGTCTGCCAACCGGCAGTTTCCAGCACAAAGAAATACACGGCCATGGCGGCGGCGGCTTCGAGCACACCAAGAAACAAATAGGCGCGGGCGACCAGCGCCCATGACAGCAACCGCTCGCTGCGTGCGCGCGGCGGCCGGCGCATGACATCGGGATCGGGCTTTTCGGCGCCGAGCGCAAGCGCCGGCAGCATGTCAGTGCCGAGGTCGACGGCAAGAATCTGGATGATGGTCAGCGGCAGCGGAATGCGCAGCAGCACGAAGGCGAGGTAGGGCACCAGTTCGGGGATGTTGGACGACAGGATGTAGGTGAGGAACTTGCGCAGGTTGTCGTACACGGCGCGGCCTTCCTCGATGGCGGCGACGATGCTGGCGAAGTTGTCGTCGAGCAGGATCATGTCTGCCGCTGCCTTGGCCACGTCGGTTCCGGCCACGCCCATGGCGATGCCAATGTCGGCGGTCTTCAGGGCGGGCGCGTCGTTGACGCCGTCGCCTGTGACGGCAACGATCTCGCCTTTTTTCTGGAGCGCATCCACCAGTTGCATTTTCTGCTCTGCCGCGACGCGGGCGAAGAGGATTTCCGGCGCATCCAGCGCCAGCTGCAGCTGCGACGGCGACAGGCGGCGCAGGTCGTCACCGGTGATGACGGCCGGCTGTCCGCCTTGCGCCAGGCCGATCTCGCGGGCAATGGCCAGCGCCGTATGCGGATGATCACCCGTCACCATGATGACGCGGATGCCCGCCCCGGCGCAGCGAACGATGGCCTGCGGCACCTCTGGCCGCGGCGGATCTTCCAGCCCGACCAGCCCGGTGAGGATGAGGCCGCGTTCCACCGGCGGCCGCCCGTGCTCTGCCGGGCCATGGGCGAAGGCCAGCACGCGCAGGCCCGCCTCGGCCATTGCGTCCTGCGCCGCGAGCAACCGGTTTTTCGTGTCTGCATCGAGCGGCGCGATTGTGGCATCGAGCTGCACGAAATCGCAGGTCGCGAGCACTGTCTCGAGCGCGCCCTTGCAATAGAGCGTGGCGCCCTGCGGGGTGTCGACACGCACCGACATGCGCTTGCGGTCGGTGTCGAACGGGATTTCGCCGGTGCGCGTATGGCCGTCTAGCGGCCCCGCAATCTGCCTCCCCATGTCGGCCAATGCCACTTCCATCGGGTCGCCCTGCCAGGCAGGCGTGCCGTGGTCGTCCATCATTTTGAGGTTGTGGCAGAGCGCGGCATTGATGAATAGCGCTCGGTGCGCCGTCGCCAGGCGCGGCTGCGCCAGCAATTCTTCGGCGGCGACAAACCGGCCGCCCAGCCACAGGCGGCGCACCGACATGCGGTTCTGCGTCAGCGTGCCGGTCTTGTCCGACAGGATCACGGTCGTCGAGCCCAGCGCCTCCACAGCCGGCAGGTGCCGCACCAGCGCTTGACGCCTGGCCATGCGCTGCGTCGCCATGGCCAGCGACAGGGTCACCGTCGGCAGCAGGCCTTCCGGCACGTTGGCGACGATGATGCCAATGGCGAACAGCAGGTTCTCCCAGAACGGCAGGCCGATTGCCTGGCCGATCAGGTAGAACACGCCGCCGATGCCGCTGGCGAGAAAAGCCACCATGCGGGACAACCGCCGGATCTCGCGTTGCAGCGGCGAGTGGGCGGCGCCTGCGGTTTGGGTCAGGTGCGCAATCCTGCCAAACTCGGTGTGCATGCCGGTGGCGACCACGACGGCGCGCGCGTGCCCCGATACCACCGCAGTGCCGGCCAGCGCCAGGTTTTTCGCGAGCAAGGGCGACACCTCGGGATGGGGATCGGCATCGCGCGCCCGCGGCAGGGATTCCCCCGTGAGCGTCGCCGTGTTGATCCGCAGTCCCACGGCCTCGATCAGCCGGCAGTCGGCGGGGACGAAATCGCCTTCTTCCAGCAAGACGACATCGCCGGGCACGAGATCGCTCGCCAGACACTGTTCGATCTTGCCATTGCGCACCACCATCACCTGCTGCGGCAGCAAACGGCGCAATGCCGCAATGGCGCGTTCGGCCTTGTATTCCTGCCAGAAGGAAAAGACGCCGTTGACGAGAATGACGCCGACGATGGCGATGCCCAGCCGCGCCATGCCCTGGCCGGGATCGAAATGCTCGGCGAGAAACGCCAGCGCCGCGCCCAGCCACAGGATGATGGCGAAGAAGTGGGTGAACTCGCGGGCAAGGCGCAGCAGCAGATGCGGTCGCGGCACCTCCTCGACGAGGTTGGGTCCGAATTCTCTGAGCCGGCGCTGCGCCTCGGCCGCAGTCAGGCCCGCCGCCGAGGAGTGCAGGCTGTCGAGGGACTGTTCTGCGCTGAGGCTCTGAATAGGCAAGATTGCGGGACACGGCACTGGACCTGTTCAGCATAGCCCAGCGCCGCGATGGCCGCCTGTCGTCCGCGGCAACGGTACTATGTTGACCCGCTGTTTCCAGTCGAGCTCTGCCTCGCCACCCGCTCGATGACGCTCTCCCCGGTTAAAACCACCCTGCCCTGGATCGTGGCGGTGGCGCTGTTCATGGAGCAGCTCGACACCACCATCGTGAACACCGCCGTGCCGGCGATGGCGGCGAGTCTCGGCGTGACGCCGCTGAGCCTGAAGGCGGTGGTGACGAGCTATATCCTGAGCCTCGCGGTGGGGATACCGGTGAGCGGCTGGATGGCGGACCGCTTCGGCACGCGGCGGGTGTTCTTCACCGCGGTGGCGGTGTTCACCGGCGCTTCGATCCTGTGCGGGCTGGCGCAGAACCTGCCGATGCTGGTGGCGGGGCGCATACTGCAGGGGGCGGGCGCGGCGATGATGATGCCGGTGGGGCGGCTGGCGATCATCCGCACCTTTCCCAAGGGCGAGCTGTTGCGGGCGATGAATTTCGTGATCGTGCCGGCGCTGATCGGCCCCCTGATCGGGCCGACGCTGGGCGGGCTGATCGTGCACTGGGCGTCGTGGCGGCTGATCTTTTTCGTCAACGTGCCGGTGGGGCTGGCGGCGCTGTGGCTGGCGCACCGCCACATGCCGGACTATCACGGCGAATCGCCGCGCCCGCTCGACGTGGTCGGGCTGGCGCTGTTCGGCGGCGGCGCGGCGCTGTTGTCGTGGCTGCTGGAAATCTTTGGCGAGCACGAGCTGGATGCGACCTCGGGCGTGTTGCTGCTGACGCTGAGCCTGGCCTTGCTGGCGGCGTATGGCTGGCACGCGCGCGAGGCCGCGCATCCGCTGTTGCGGCTGACGCTGTTCCGCGTGCGCACGTTTCGCGTGTCGGTGGCGGGCGGCTTCGCCACGCGCCTGGGGGTGGGTGGCATGCCGTTTCTGCTGCCGCTCTTCTACCAGGTGGGGCTCGGCATGCCGGCGTGGCAATCGGGTCTTTTGATGATGCCGGTGGCGGCGGCGGCGATGGCGATGAAGTTCATCGCGCCGCGCCTGCTGGCGCGCTTCGGCTACCGGCGGATTCTGACAGTGAACACGGTGATGATCGGCGTGGTGATCTGCGGCTTCGCGACGGTGGGCCCGGACACGCCGCTGGCCGCGATCGTGCTGCTGGCGCTGGCGCTGGGCTTCTTCAACTCATTGCAGTACACCAGCATGAACTCGATGGCGTATGCGGACATCGGGGCGGCCGACTCGAGCATGGCGAGCACGATCGCCAGTTCGATGCAGCAGATGTCGATGAGCTTCGGGCTGGCCTGCGGCTCGCTGATCGCGGCGTGGTACCTGGGCGGCCTGCCGCAGACCGATCAGGCCGCGGTCGCATCCGCCCTGCATCACGCGTTTCTGACGGTGGGCGGGTTCACCGCCCTGTCCTCGCTGTCGTTCTGGAGCTTGCGCCAGCGCGATGGCGAAAGCGTCAGTCGCGGAACACGGGGGCTGACGGAATAGGTCGGCCAGCGGAGGGGTTCGGGCGCCCGCTGGCATAAAAAAACCGGGCCACAGGTGCCCGGTCCGCACAGCCGCCGGACGGGCGGGATTCAGCGCCGGCTGCCGCCGATCGCGGCGCCACCGGTCGCGGCGCGGTCGGACATGCCGCGCACGGTGGTCGTCGTGTCCTGGTAGCGGTTGACGCTGTCCGCGCCTGCGCCCTGGCGGACGAAGTCGCGGAATTGCGTGGTGCTGAGGTTGTCCTCGATGCGCGTGTTGTGAATGTCGTTGGGCATGTTGGCCCAGCCGGCGCCGTGGATGCTGTTGTGGTCGGCCATGGCAGCGACCGGGGAGAGGGCCGCCAGGGCAGCGCCAAGAACGAAGGTACGGGTAACAGCTTTCATGAAAGGCTCCTAATTCAGGTTGACAAGCCTGCGCACGAACTTTCGCACGCAGTCCGGCCATGGTGCGGGCGTGCTGTGAGCCTTGTTTTTCCAAGCTGTTTCAGGTTGTTTGAAAATCGTTACGCCGCGTTCCCGGGCACGCGGCGGCAAGGTTTGCCTTACGCTGCCATGGCCCGGCAGCGTGCCCCTGTCGTCGTGCGGCGACAGCCTTTCCGGCTGCTATCTCGCTGATTTACTGAATGATTGCCCGGGCCTGGCGGTTGCGCTGTTGCCCCGGGGCGACATCCGGGCGGAAGTTTGCCCGCGGCATGGGCCTGCATATTCTTCCATTGCATTGATTCATATCGGCTTTCATGGACTGGCCCGCGGCTTGCTGAGGATGGGCTGCCGCGTTCCGGCCCCCCCGCCCGGAGCGTTTTGCAACCCGTATCCGAAAGAGACCCGCCATGCTCAAGACCCTGATGCACCCCGGCCCCAACGGCCACCCCCGCAGCGACACGTCCCGTCCCGCGGCGTCGGCGCCCGGCCGCACCCACGACGCCGACAAATCCTTCGAAACCGGCCGCGATGCGGCCAGCCGTTCAAACCCGAAGGACGAGGGCAGCAAGCTCATCGTCGGCCCGAACATCAAGCTCAAGGGCTCGGAAATCACCGACTGCGAAATTCTGGTGGTGGAAGGCCGGGTAGAGGCCTCGATGAACAGCCGCGACATCCGCATCGCCGAAGGCGGCGTGTTTTCCGGCCGCGCGGAAATCGACGTGGCCGAGGTGCGCGGAACCTTCGAGGGCGATCTGGTCGCCCGCAAGCGGCTGGTGGTGTATGCCACCGGCCGGGTCAACGGCACCATCCGCTATGGCGCGATGATGGTCGAGCAAGGCGGCGTGATTTCCGGCAACGTGGCGCTGCATTCCGCCCATGCCCCGGAGAAGGTCGCTGCTGCCAGCGGGCCTGCCGACGACGCGGGCGCCTCCAATCTGGAAATCCTGCCTGCCGCGCGCAGCCTCGGCAGCCGCGCATCATGAACGCGCGGCAGAAAAGCGGCGGCTGTCACCATGCGGCGACGCCGGCCGTGCGCAGCCGCGCACGGGACCGCAATTTCCTGCGCTTCGGCGCGCGGCGCGTGCAGGCCCGGCTGCACGCGGTGCAGGCCAATGACCACGTCGAAGGCTTCGAGGGCTACCTGCCCGGCTGGCTGCGCGAGGTGCGCCGCTAGTCAGAGTTTGGCGCTGCGCCCGCCGTCCACCGCCAGAATCTGGCCGGTGACGAAGGGCGCATCCTTGGCGAAGTAGCGCACCGCCAGCGCAATGTCGTGCGGATCGCCGGCGCGCTTCAGCATGGTGTGCGAGATGATGCGCTGACGCGAAACCTCGTCGAAGTTGGCGTCGTCTTCCGGCCACAGGATCGGCCCCGGCGCGATGCCGTTGACGCGCACCTCGGGCGCGAGTTCACGCGCGAGCGACTTGGTGAGCCCCACCAGCCCGGCCTTGGCGATGGAATACACGACGTAATTCTTCATCGGCCGCTCGGCGTGGATGTCGGTGATGTTGATGATGCAGCCGCGGCGCTTCTTGAGTTCGGGGGCCGCGGCCTGCGACAGGAACAGCGGCGCCTTGAGGTTGCTGCCCATGAGGTCGACCCAGTCCTTTTCGGCGATGCTGCCGACCGGCGTGGGATAGAAGCTCGACGCGTTGTTGAGCAGCACGTCCAGCCCGCCGAAGGTGGCGACGGTCTGGTTCACCAGCGCGGGCAGGCCGCCGATGTCGAGCAGGTCGGCCTGGATCAGCGCCACTGAATCGGCGCGCAGCGCGTTGAGTTCGGCCGACAGCGCGCGCGCGTCGGTTGCCGAGCTGCGGTAGTGGATCATCAGGTTGGCGCCGGCCGCGTGCAGCAGGCGCGCAGACGCCGCACCCACGCGCCGGGCGCCGCCGGTAATCAGCACGACTTTGCCTTGCATCGGAGTTCGCCTTTATAGTCGGTGGATTCCGCATTATCTCCGAAACGATGCTCCCCGCTCCTTCGCCCGACGCCCTTGCGCACAGCCGCCGCGTGGCCGCGCACATCGCACGCCTGATCGACACCGCGGGCGGCTGGATCCCGTTTTCGCGCTACATGGACGCGGCGCTCTACGCGCCGGGCCTGGGCTACTACGCGGCCGGCAGCGCCAAGTTCGGCGCGGCGGGCGATTTCGTCACCGCACCGGAATTGACGCCGCTGTTCGGCCGCACGCTGGCGCGTGCGATCGCGCCGGTGCTGTCGGCCACCGGCGGCGAGGTGCTCGAACTCGGCGCGGGCAGCGGCCGGCTGGCGGCCGACGTGCTCGCCGAGCTCGAACGCATGGGCGCGCTGCCCGCGCGCTACGCCATACTCGACGTGAGCGCCGACCTCGCCCGCCGCCAGCGTCGCACGCTCGAACACGCCGTGCCGCAGCTTGCCGACCGCGTGGTCTGGCTCGATGCGCTGCCCGCGTCGTTTACCGGCGTCGTCCTCGGCAACGAAGTGCTCGACGCCCTGCCGGTCGAACTGGTGCACTGGACGGACGCCGGGCCATTGCAGCGCGGGGTTGCCGTTCGCGGCGATGCCCTGGTCTGGGAAGACCGCCCCATCGCCGACCCCGCGCTTGCCGTGCGCGCCGCGGCGCTCGACCTAACACCGCCCTATCTGTCGGAAATCCATCCCGCCGCCGATGCGCTCGTCGCCTCGCTCGGCGATAGCCTGCGGCACGGCATGGTGCTGCTGATCGACTACGGCTTTCCGGCGCGCGAGTTCTATCACCCGCAGCGGCACATGGGCACGCTGCGTGCGCACTACCGCCACCATGCGCTCGACGATCCGTTCTACCTGCCGGGCTTGTGCGACCTGACCGCGCACGTCGATTTCAGCGCAGTCGCCAAGTCCGGCATGGCAACCGGCTGCACCCTCGCGGGCTACAGCAGCCAGGCCGGCTTTCTCCTGAACAGCGGCCTGACAGAACTGCTGATGGAGACGTCGCCCGCCGACGCGGCGGTTTACCTGCCGCAGGCCAACGCCGTGCAGCGGCTGGTGTCGCCGGCGGAAATGGGCGAGCTCTTCAAGGTCATCGCGCTATCGAAGGGCGAGGTGCCGGCGCTTGCGGGCTTCGCGCGCGGCAGTCGCTTGCATGTTCTGTAGTGAATTTACACAGGGAGTAAAGGGAGGCAAGGGAGGACCCCGTTTTCCTCCCTTGCCTCCCATACCTCCCTGTTAACTGGTTTTACCCTGACCCGGCCTACTCCAGCGGCAATTGCGCGTCAGCATCTTCTGGCGCGAGCCGCACCACGCGCAGCGCGTGCAGACGGCGGCTGCGGCTCGCAGCACGGTGAACTGGAAGCCGTCGAACTTCACCGTTACGCGAGGAAGGGAGCGCCCCGTTTTCCTCCCTTGCCTCCCATACCTCCCTGTTAACCGGTTTTACCCTGACCCGGCCTACACCAGCGGCAATTGCGCGTCAGCATCTTCTGGCGCGAGCCGCACCACGCGCAGCGCGTGCAGGCGGCGGCTGTCGGCGCGCAGCACGGTGAACTCGAAGCCGTCGAAGGCAACGCGCTCGCCGCGCTTGGGCAGATGGCCGAAGCGCGAGACGACCAGCCCGCCCAGGGTGTCGAATTCCTCGTCGGAGAAATGCGCGCCGAGGATCTGGTTGAAGTCGGCGATTTCGGTGCCGGCCTTCACGCGGAAGACGTTGTCCTTCTCGCGGATGATGTTGTCCTCGGTTTCGTCGAAGTCGTATTCGTCCTCGATGTCGCCGACGATCTGCTCCAG
>JAIWOS010000136.1 GCA_020217265.1 Thiobacillus sp.
GATGCTGGTGCTGGCGATGGCGCTGTTCGGCGCGCTCGCCTACCGGCAGTTGCCGGTGAACGACCTGCCGCAGGTCGATTTCCCGACCCTGCGCATCAGCGCCTCGCTGCCCGGCGCCAACCCGGAAACGATGGCGAACACCGTGGCCACGCCGCTGGAGCGCCAGCTCTCGACGGTGCAGGGCATCGAGTCGATGTCGTCGCAGTCGACCCAGGGCTCGACCAGCATCACCCTGCAGTTCGAGCTCGGCCGCAACATCGACGCCGCCGCGCAGGACGTGCAGACGGCAATCGCGCAGGCGGCGCGCAACCTGCCCAGCGGCATGGACCTGCCGCAGCTGCGCAAGCTCAATCCGGCGGATGCGCCGATCCTCTTCATCGCGCTGTCGGCGACGCGCCTGCCGCTCACCGAGCTCGATGCGTTGGGCGACAGCCACGTCGCCCAGCGGCTTTCGACCTTGTCGGGGGTGGCGCAGGTGCAGGTGTTCGGCTCGCAGAAATACGCGTTGCGGCTGTACCTCGACCCGGCCAAGCTTGCGGCGCGCGGGCTCACCTTCGCCGACGTGGTGAGCGCGGTGCAGGCGGCCAACGCCAACCTGCCGTCCGGCACGCTCGACACCGCGAGCCGCTCGTATACCGTGAAGGCGCCGGTGGCGCTCGCCAATGCCGCGGATTTCGGCGACATCGTCGTCGCCTGGCGCGACGGCGCCGCGCTGCGCGTGCGCGACCTCGGGCGCGCGGTCGACAGCGTGGAAAACGACAAGGCGCGCACCTGGTACAACGGCACCCGCGCCATCGTGCTGGCGGTACAGCGCCAGCCCGGCGCCAACACCGTCGAAGTCGCCGACCGCATCCGCGCGATGCTGCCGCAAATCGAGGCCGAGCTGCCGGACGGCGTGAAGCTCGAAGTGTTCTCCGACCGCTCGCGCTTCGTGCGCGACTCGCTGCACGAAGTGAACTTCACCCTGCTGCTCGCGCTGGTGCTGGTCATCCTCGTCATCTACGCCTTCCTGCACAACCTGCGCGCCACGCTCATCGCCGCGCTGGTGCTGCCGAGCTCGCTGCTGGGCACCTTCGCCTTCATGCATCTGGCGGGCTACAGCCTCAACAACCTTTCCTTGATGGCGATCATCCTCGCCATCGGTTTCGTCGTCGACGACGCCATCGTCGTCATCGAGAACATCGCGCGCCACCTCGCCATGGGCAAGTCGCGCCTGGCGGCCGCCATCGACGGCGCCGGCGAAATCGGTTTCACCGTGGTGTCGATGACGGTGTCGCTCGCCGCCGTGTTCCTGCCCATCCTGTTCATGGGCGGCATGATCGGCCGGCTGTTCCAGGAGTTTGCCGTCACCATCGGCGTCGCCGTGGTGCTCTCCGGCGTGGTTGCGCTCACGCTCACGCCCATGCTGTGCGCGCGCTGGCTCGACGAGGTGCCACGGCCCAACCGCCTGGCACGCGCATTCGATGCGCAGTTCACGCGCTTTGCCACGTGGTATGGCGACGCGCTGCGCGCCTCGATGCGCCACCGCGGATGGATGCTGCTGGCCTCGGTGGCGGTGCTCGCCGCCATGGTCTGGCTCGCCGGCCACGTGCGCCAGGGCTTCATACCGCGCGTCGATTCCGGGATGATCTTCGCCAGCGTGCAGTATCCCGAAGGCATTCCCTTCGAGGAGCTGTCGCGCCGCCAGCAGCGCATCGCCGACATCGTGCGCAAGAACCCTGCGGTCGAAGGCCTGATGTCGTCGGCCGGGCAGGGTGGCGGCGGGGCGGCCGGCAGCAACGTCGGCCGGCTGGTGATCCGCCTCACCCCGCGCGACACGCGCCCCGACGCCGACACCGTCATCGACCAGCTGCGCGCCGCCACGCGCAAGGTGAGCGGCGCCACCGTGCTGCTGCAGAACCCGGCGTCGATCAACCTGGGCGCGATCACCTCGTCGAGCGACTACCAGATCACGCTCACCTCGGGCGATTTCGCGAGCCTCGCGCGCGCCGCCGGCGCGGCGGAAAAGCGGCTCGCCGCGCTGCCCGAGATCGAAGACACCAACAGCGACCTGCAACTGCGCAACCCGGAACTGCGGCTGGCGGTCGATCCGCTCGAGGCCGCGCGGCTCGGCGTCAGCGCGCAAGGCGTGCAGCAGACGCTGTACGACGCGCTCGGCGGGCGCCGCGTCAGCCAGATCTACGGCACCAGCGACCAGTACAACGTCACGGTCGAGGCGCTGCCCGAGGCGCAATTCGACACCGCGCTCATCGGCCAGCTGCCGATCCGCGCCGCGGCGGGCGGCGTCACCCGGCTCGACGCGGTGGCCCGCGTGAGCCCCGCCGTCGGGCCGATTTCGGTCAACCACGTCGGCCAGCAGCCGGCGGTCACGCTGTCGTTCAACCTGCTGCCGGGCACCTCGCTCAACGAGGCGCTGACGCGCGCGCTCGCGGCCGTCAACGAGGGGCTGCCGGCCGAAGTCACCGCGGGGCTCGCCGGCTCGGCGCAGAAATTCCAGGAATCGACGGTGACGCTGCCGCTCTTGCTGCTCTTCACCGTTGTCGTCATCTACATGGTGCTGGCGGTGCTGTACGAGCACCTCGGGCACCCGCTCACCATCCTCTCCGCGTTGCCGCTCGCCGGCTTCGGCGCGCTGCTGGTGCTGCTGCTGGCGAATGAAGAGCTCAACATCTTCAGCTTCGTCGGCATCATCCTGCTGGTGGGGCTGGTGAAGAAGAACGGCATCATGATGGTCGACTTTGCGCTCACGCGGCAGCGCGCCGGCATGCCGCCCGAGGAGGCGATCGTCGAGGCGAGCCTCACCCGCCTGCGGCCGATCATGATGACGACCTTCGCCGCCATCCTCGCCACGCTGCCGATCGCCATCGGCTTCGGTGCCGGCGGCGAGGCGCGTCGGCCGCTGGGCGTCGCCGTGGTCGGCGGCCTGGTGTTCTCGCAGTTCCTCACGCTCTTCATCACGCCGACCTTCTACGTCAGCATGGCGCGGCTGCAGGAACGCCTGTCGCGGCTGCGCGCGCGCCGCGCCGCGGCGCCGCCGTTGGATCGGGCGCCGACCTAGCCACGTCGCGGCGACTTGGGCGAGAATGCCGCATGGACATTTTCCGCGTCTTCCATCTGCAATGCGCGCGCCGCCTGCCGGCGCTGCCTGCTTCGCATCCCTGCTCGCGGCTGCATGGGCATTCGTTCCGCGTCGAGCTGACCGTGAGCGGCACCGTGGACGCGAGGCTGGGCTGGGTGCTCGATTTCGCCGATCTCGAAGCGGCCTGGCAGCCGATCCACGCCGCGCTCGACCACCGTTACCTCAACGACATCGAAGGGCTCGACAATCCCACCAGCGAACGGCTGGCGATCTGGCTGTGGCAGCGCCTCAAGCCGACGTTCCCGGAACTGAGCCAGATTCGGGTGATGGAAACTCACGACGCCGGCTGCGCGTATCGCGGCGACTGAGCCGCGACGGCCTACTTCAGCACACGCACCAGCACGCGCCGGTTCTGCTCGCGGCCTTCGGGCGTGGCGTTGCTCGCGACCGGCTGGGCGTCGCCGTAGGAAATCGTCGACATGCGGTCGAGCGGGATGCCGCCGGTTTCGTGCAGGTAGCGCCGCACCGATTCGGCGCGCTCCAGCGCGAGGCGGCGGTTCTGGCTGTCGAGGCTCACGCTGTCGGTGTAGCCGATGATTTCCACGAACACGTGCGGCAGCCTCGGCTTCACGTCGGCGATGAGCTGGTCGAGCGCGGAACGGCCGCGGGCCGTGAGCTCGGGCTGCTCGTAACCGTACATCACCATGTTCTCGTTGAGCAGCAGGCTGTTCACCAGCTTGCCTGCGACCAGGCGGCTGTCGCGCGCGATCTTCACCGCGTCGTCGGCGGCCTCCTGCGCGCGGGCGATGCCCGCGCTGGCGGCGTCAAGGCGCGCAGCCAGGGCGGCGGCGTCGGCGCGCTGGCT
>JAIWOS010000217.1 GCA_020217265.1 Thiobacillus sp.
GCGGGGCTGCCCTGCGGCGGGTTTGGCGGGGGCCGGACGCGCCGTCGCCGGTTTCGCAGCCACGGGTTTGGCCGGGCGGGCGGGCGCACGCGTGCCTTCCGGCTGCCTGCCGGTGCCCGCTGGCTGGTACAGCGGAATCAAGTGCTTCTTGCCGTTGCCGATGAGGTCTTCGCGGCCCATGGCCTTGAGCGCCTCGCGCAGCAGCGGCCAGTTGTCGGGGTCGTGGTAGCGCAGGAAGGCCTTGTGGATGCGGCGGCGGCGGCCTTCGCGCACGATGTCGACCTTTTCCGCGCGGCCGCCGAGCACCTTTTTCAGCGGGTTCTTTTCTGTGTGGTACATCGCGGTGGCGAGCGCCATCGGCGTGGGCAGGAAGGTCTGCACCTGGTCGAGCCGGAAGTCGTGCGCCTTCAGCCACAGCGCGAGATTCACCATGTCCTCGTCGGTGGTGCCGGGGTGCGCGGCGATGAAGTAGGGGATGAGGTACTGCTTCTTGCCGGCGGCCTTCGAGGCGGCTTCGAACATCTGCTTGAAGCGGTCGTACGCGCCCATGCCGGGCTTCATCATCTTGGAAAGCGGGCCGGCTTCGGTGTGCTCGGGCGCGATCTTCAGATACCCGCCGACGTGGTGCTGCACCAGTTCCTTCACGTACTCGGGCGAGCGCACGGCGAGGTCGTACCTGAGCCCCGAGCTGATGAGGATTTTCTTGATGCCGGGCAGCGCGCGCGCGCGGCGGTACATGTTGATGAGCGGCGTGTGGTCGGTGTTGAGGTTGTCGCAGATGTCGGGGAAGACGCAGGAGAGGCGGCGGCAGGCTTTCTCGATCTTTTCGGACTTGCACGCCATGCGGTACATGTTGGCGGTGGGGCCGCCCAGGTCGGAGACGACGCCGGTGAAACCCGGCGTCTTGTCGCGGATCGCCTCGATTTCGCGAATGACCGAATCCTCGCTGCGACTCTGGATGATGCGGCCTTCGTGCTCGGTGATCGAGCAGAAGGTGCAACCGCCGAAGCAGCCGCGCATGATGTTGACCGAGAAGCGGATCATCTCCCACGCGGGGATTTTCGCGTCGCCGTAGCTCGGGTGCGGCGCGCGCGCGTAGGGCAGGTCGTAGACCGCGTCCATCTCCGGCGTGGTGAGTGGAATCGGCGGCGGATTCAGCCACACGTCGCGCTCGCCGTGCGCCTGCCTGAGCGCACGCGCATTGCCGGGGTTGGATTCGAGGTGGAACACGCGCGAGGCATGGGCGTAGAGCGCGGGGTTGTTTTTTACCTGGTCGTAGTCGGGCAGGCGGATCACGGTGCGTTCGCGCACGGCCTGTTTGGCGGCGAGGCGCTCGGCCTTGGGTACGAGGCGGATGGGTGCCGTGCCGTCGGGGGTTTGCGGCTGTGGCGGCGACGGCGTCATGGCGTAGGGGTCGACGTGGGCGTCGATCGCGCCCGGGGTGTCGAGCTCGGTCGATGCGACCTCGATCCAGTCGGCAGCCGGTTTCCAGTCGCGGGCGACCATGAAGCCGGTGCCGCGCACGTCGCGGATGTCTGAAATTTTTTCGCCCTGCGCGAGGCGGTGGGTCACGTCGAGCAGCGCGCGCTCGGCGTTGCCGAAAATCAGCAGATCGGCCTTGGAATCCATCAGCACCGAGCGGCGCACGGTGTCGCTCCAGTAGTCGTAGTGGGCGATGCGACGCAAGGACGCCTCGATCGAGCCGATGATCACCGGCACGCCGGAAAACGCCTCGCGGCAGCGTTGCGCGTAGACGGTCACGGCGCGGTCGGGGCGCTTGTTCGGTTCGGCGTTGGGGGTGTAGGCGTCGTCGGAACGGATTTTGCGGTCCGAGGTGTAGCGGTTGACCATAGAATCCATGTTGCCCGCGGTCACGCCGAAATAGAGCGTGGGCTTGCCGAGCGCGCGGAAGGGCTCGGCAGAATGCCAGTCGGGCTGGCTGATGATGCCGACGCGGTAGCCCTGCGCTTCGAGCAGCCGCCCGACCAGCGCCATGCCGAAGCTGGGGTGGTCGATGTAGGCGTCGCCGGTGACCAGGATGATGTCGCACGCGTCCCAGCCGAGTGCAGCCATCTCTTCCCGCGACATGGGCAGGAAGGGCGCGGTGCCGAAGCGGGCGGCCCAGTGCTTGCGGTGGGAGAAGAGCGGAGCGGTCATGCGCAGATTCTACTCGGGACAAAAGACACAGGCGGGGCGGCATGTCGCCAGCCCCGCCTGGTGGTGTTTCAAAACAAAAAGACCTAGCCGACGCGCAGCAGTTCCACTTCGAACACCAGCGTGGCGTTGGGCGGAATCACGCCGCCGGCGCCGCGCGCGCCGTAGGCCAGGTTCGGCGGAATGGTGAGCTTGCGGCGGCCGCCCACCTGCATGCCGGCCACGCCCTGGTCCCAGCCGGGAATGACCTGGCCCATGCCGAGCCGGAATTCGAAGGGGTCGTTGCGGTCGACGCTGGAGTCGAACTTGCTGCCGTTGGTGAGCCAGCCGGTGTAGTGCACCGACACGGTCTGGCCAGGATTCGCGGTGTCGCCGGTGCCGACGACGAGGTCTTCGATGATGAGTTCGGACATGGTCTATTCCTTGGGGATCCTGATTTCGCGTTCGGCGAAGCTGCCTGCATCGGCCCGGGTGTGGCAGGCGATGCAATTCGCGCGGCTGGCGATTTTCGCACGTTTCCACACGCCGGACGGCACCTCGTCGTGCAGGTAGCGGAAATAGGCGGTCTCGGTGAAACGCAGCGGCGCTTCGCCCGGGCCGATGCCGGCGGCGATGCGGCGCGAGCGTTCGTTGGCGCGCGGGCTGTCGGCGGCGTTGTCGGTGAGATAGCGGGTGATTGTCAGGGTTTCCTCGGGCGAGAGGCTTGCGTCTTCGCCGAAGTGATTTTCCAGCTCGCGCATCATGCGCGTCCACGACCGTGCGGGCAGCAAACCGGCCGGGTAGGCCATGTGGCAGGCGGCGCATTCGGTGGCGGTGGCCGTGTGGCTGACGGGCGCAAAGGTCGGGTCGGGACTGCCCTGTCCCCAGCTCGTGCCGAGCCAGATGCCGCTGGCGGCCAACGTGACGAGGAGGAGGGCGAGGTTCTTGCGAGTCACGCCCATGTCATTTCACCGCGATCAGAAAAGCGATGAAATCGGCCTTTTCCTGCGCCGAGCATTCGCGGCCGTGCACATCCTTGCAGTTGCGCTTGAACCATTTTTCCACCTTGGTCGGGTCGGTGAGCCGTTCCGCATTGGCCACCGGCGCCAGCGGCTCGATGGCCTTGTTGGCGCGGGTCTTGCCCGTGGCCTTGGGGTTTTCGGTATGGCAGCCCGAACAGCTTTCGGTCTTGCCCTCGCGGCTGATCCTTGCGAGAAAAAACTGTTCGCCGCGCGCGGCCGAAGCGCTTCCAGCCTGCTGCTGATAGTAGGCGAGGATCTGCTGCGGCGTCTCGGCCCGGGCAAAGGGCACGGCCAGGACAAGCGGCAGCAATAGGGCTGTACGTTTCATTTCGACTCCAGATACTGCACGCCGGTCAACATGGCCTGCGCGACAGGGTGGCGATGCAGCCGCGCGTGGACGGCCAGCATGGCCAGATGGACAGGCACGAACAGGGCGACCAGCCAGCCGGCCATGCGATGCGGGGCGGACAGCTGCGCGGTCAGCGCGGCGTCGTAGCCGAAAGCTGCGGCAAACGGCCCGTGCGCCTGGGTGCTCGCCAGCAGCGCGAGGCCGCTCGCGGCGAGCCAGGCCAGCAGGCCGTACACCAGCAGGTAGACCAGGCTCGCCGTGGGGTGGTGGCCCAGCCGGGGCGGGGCGTCGATCAGGCGTCCGCCGGAAACCAGCGCGCGCCACGCGGCGGGGTGCCACAACCCGCCCCAGCGCGCGCGACGCGGCCCCACCCAGCCCCA
>JAIWOS010000218.1 GCA_020217265.1 Thiobacillus sp.
GGCGGCTTCGCCTGCGCGACCAGCCGGGCGGCGCGCTCGGGACGCGCGCGCGGCGGCTCCGGCGTGGCGGGTTCCAGCATTACCTCGACCTCGATCTGCGGCGCGGGAACGCTGCGCATCACCAGCCAGGGCGCGATGAAAAGCAGCGCGACCAGATGCAGGACGAGCGAGACTGCGAGCGGGGCGCCATCGCGCCGCAACCACGGAAATCGTTCAGCGCTGGGCATCGGGCTGGTTGGATGCGGTCACGAAGCTCATGCGCACGATGCCGGCGCGGTTGACCGCGGCCATGACCTCGGCAATGCGGCCGTAGGCGACGCGGTAGTCGGCCTTCAATTGCACGGCGAGCTCGGGATCGGCCTTGAGCCGCTCGGCCAGGCGCGTTTCGAGGTTGTCGCCGGCGACCTGATCCTGATCGACGTAGACATTGCCGTCGGCGTCGATGATGAGCTCGACCTTTTTCACCGGGATCAGCTTGGCGACCGGCGCGGTCTTGGGCAGGTTGACCGGCACCGCCTGCAGCAGGAAAGGCGCGGTCACCATGAAGATGACGAGCAGCACGAGCATCACGTCGACCATGGGCGTGACGTTGATCTCGCTCATCGGCGCGTAGTCGTTGGGCTTGATGGGCGCCATGCTTACTTGCCCTCGTCTTTCTTCGCCTCGCCTTTCTTCTCGGCGTGGTAGGGCGTTTTCATCACCAGGTGCAGGAAGTCGGTGGCGAACTGGTCGAGCCCGGCAACGCTGGTGCGCACGCGGCGCACGCCATAGTTGTAGGCAAGCACGGCGGGAATCGCGGTGGCGATGCCGAACGCGGTCGCCGCCAGCGCCTCGCCCACCGGGCCGGCCACCACGTTGAGGCTCGCCGAATTCGTCAGGCTGATGTTCTGCAGCGCGTGCATGATGCCCCACACCGTGCCGAACAGGCCGACGAAGGGCGCGGTGCTGCCGATGCTGGCGAGCGCCATCAGCCCGTATTCCTTGCGGTGCTGGATCTGCTGGAGCTGGCTCTTGAGCGTGCGCTCGAGAATGTCCTTGCGGTCGCCCAGGCTATCGAGCGAGAGCGCGGCTTCCTTGTTTTCGGAGATGGCGTCGAAGCCGGCCGCGGTCAGCGCGGCGAGATCGCCCGGCTGCGCGCGCGCGATCGCCTCGCCGGCACGGAGATCCTTGGCGGCCCAGAACGCCTTCTTGAAGGCGGCGTCGCGCCGGGCGTCGCGCACGTTCTGCCAGACGCGCGACAGGATCAGCATCCAGGTCACCACGGAAAACACCAGCAACACGCCCAGCGTGAGGTTCACGGCAAAGGATTGGGTAAGAGTCGACATGCGGAAAGTCCCTGATCTACTGAGTCCGGCGCTTGGCTGGCCGGGTGCGGATAATTTAAGTTTATTAAGACTAACTAATAAACAAAAATGATTTTAACCCGGCCGCCCCCACCAGCGGAACGGCCGGAGCCGGATTCCCTGCGTAGCAGTAGGGAATTTTGGTTATGATGGCACGAAGCGCTAAACAATAATTTCAAGATTCCAACCATGCGACATACCGCAGTTTTGCTGATTTCCTGTCCCGATCAGAAGGGGCTGGTCGCGGCCATTGCCGATTTCCTGCTGTTGCAAAATGCCAACATCCTGCACGCCGACCAGCATCAGGATGCCGAGCTGAAGCTGTTCCTGATGCGGGTCGAATGGGACCTCACCGGCTTCAATCTCGACCTTGCCGATTTTGCCGCCGCGTTCAGGCCGGTGGCCGAACGCTTCGGCATGACCTGGCGGCTCGCCGAATCCAGCCGCAAGCCGCGCATGGCGGTGTTCGTTTCCAAGTTCGACCACTGCCTGGCCGACCTGCTCTACCGTTACCAGAGCGGCGAGCTGCACTGCGAACTGCCCATCATCCTCAGCAACCACGAGGACACGCGCTGGCTGGCCGACGCCTACCGCGTGCCCTACCAGCACCTGGCGGTGACCAAGGACGCCAAGCACGAAGCCGAGCAGGTGCAGCTGGCGATCCTGCGCAACCAGAAAATCGACTTCGTCGTGCTGGCGCGCTACATGCAGGTGCTGTCGGCGGACTTCATCCGACACTATCCCAACCGCATCATCAATATCCACCATTCCTTCCTGCCGGCTTTCCACGGCGCCAAGCCCTACCACCGCGCGTTCGAACGCGGCGTGAAGCTGATTGGCGCCACCGCGCACTACGTCACCGAAACGCTCGACGACGGCCCGATCATCGAGCAGGACGTGGCGCGCATCTCGCACCGCGACAGTCTGGAGGACCTGGTTACCAAGGGCGCCGATCTGGAAAAGGTCGTGCTGTCGCGCGCGGTGAAGTGGCACCTCGACAACCGCGTGCTGGTATATGCCAACAAAACCGTGGTGTTCGACTAGCCCGGGTTCTTCGCAACGCCGCGCAGGCAGGCACCGCGGGGTGACCCCGTCCCGGCCTGTCTTCGCTGCGAAACGCGCGCTCTTATGGATACTGGTCGTCCTCTTCCTGCTACGTATCCTCGCCCAGCCTTTGGCAAACTTCATTCCCGTGCTGCCGCCGTTCGAGGCCTGGCAAGGCTCGCGCCTGCCGTATCCCGTGCTCCTGGCATTCCAATTGGCGATCCTTGCCGCCATGGTGGCGACCACGCTGTACACGCGCCGGGCGCAACGGCCGCACCGGCCCCGCCTGGCGCGCGCGCTCACCTTGATGGGCGCGGCTTATTTCGCCGCGATGTTCGCGCGCCTCGTCGCGGGCGCGGCCTGGGAGGACGCACCGCTCTGGTTCCAGCGCCCCTTGCCGGCCATCTTCCATCTGGTGCTGGCGAGCTGGCTGCTGCTGATCGCGCGCGAATTCGGGAAACCTCGTGAATAAGTTCGCGGCGTGGCTGATTTACCCGGCGACCATGACGCTGTGTCTGGCGACGTATTTCGCGCTGGCGGTGGCGAACGCGCCGACGCTGCTGGCGATGTACGTCCCGGCCTTGCTCGGCGCGGGACTGGTGACGCTGTTCGAATGGCGTTTTCCGCATCGCCGCGCCTGGCACCCGGATGCCGCCACGCTCACCAACGATCTCGCCTACATGACGCTGGTACAGATGCTGCTGCCGCCGGGCGTGGCCCTGCTGTTCGTGCTGGCGCTGGTGCAACCGCTCCACGGGCTGGGACTGCCTGCGCTCTGGCCGCACAGCTGGCCGCTGTGGGCGCAGGCGATGCTGATGCTGTTCGCAGCGGATTTCCTGCGCTACTGGCTGCACCGCGCGTCGCACCGCTGGCCGCCGCTGTGGGCGCTGCACGCGGTGCACCATTCGCCGCACCGGTTGTACTGGCTCAACGTCGGGCGCTTTCATCCGCTCGAAAAAGCGCTGCAGATGACCGCCGACACCCTGCCCTTCCTGCTCGTCGGCGTGTCCCCCGAAGTCGTCGCGCTGTATTTCGCGTTTTACGCGGTCAACGGTTTTTTCCAGCACAGCAACGTCGAGGTGCGGCTCGGGTTGCTGAACTGGCTGGTCAGCGGACCGGAGCTGCACCGCTGGCACCATTCGCGCCTGCCCGCCGAATCCGACCGCAATTTCGGCAATAACGTCATCGTCTGGGACACCCTGTTCGGCACGCGCTTTTTGCCCCAAGACCGCGAATGCGAAGACCTCGGCCTGCTGAACCGCCATTACCCGGCAAGTCTGGTCGAACAACTGCGCGCGCCTTTCGTCCCGCACTTGAGCAAACGCCCGGTCGCCCTGCCGCCGTGGCCGCGCGCGTTTCGAACGCTGGCGCGCCCGTTCAAGCGGGCGCTGCGATCGCTGGCGATGGCGGTGATTGCCTGGCGCGACTGGCGCCCGCTCGCGCGCGCGGCGCGCGACCCG
>JAIWOS010000021.1 GCA_020217265.1 Thiobacillus sp.
GGAGAGGTGGATGAGTGGTTTAAGTCGCACGCCTGGAAAGCGTGTTCAGGGTAATACCCTGACGGGGGTTCGAATCCCCCCCTCTCCGCCAGTATTCCCCATGTCGAAGCCCCGTACGGGGCTTTTGTTTTTTCGGCCGCCGATTCACGGGTGGGCTGCGACGCGGCGCGCCTGGCGCGTTACAAATAAACTAGAATCGCGACTTGCTGCCGAGTTTGGTTTTCGCCTCATCATTTCGCGTCTCAACTACTGCAATGCCAACACATGCCTATCACGGCCGGGTGTCCGTGGTCGTACCCGTAAAGAACGAACAGGACAACGTCGAACCGCTGGTGCGCGAGATCGCGGCGGCGCTTTCCGGCAAGGCCCAGTTCGAAATCATCTACGTCAACGACGGCAGCACGGACGCCACCCAGGCGAGGCTCGATGCGCTCAAGGCCGAGTTTCCGATGCTGCGCACGATCCGTCATCGTGCGTCGTGCGGGCAGAGCCGCGCGGTAACGACCGGCGTGACGGCGGCGCGCCATGAGTGGATCGCCACGCTCGACGGCGACGGGCAGAACGACCCGGCCGACATTCCCGCCTTGCTGGCGAAGCTCGCCGACCCGGCGCAGCCGCCGAATCTGGAACTGCTGGCGGGCTGGCGCGCTCGCCGCAACGACACCTTCTTGCGCCGCCTGTCGTCGAAAATCGCCAACGGTGTGCGCTCGCGCATGCTCAAGGACAACACGCCGGATACCGGTTGCGGCCTCAAGGTGTTCGCGCGCGAAAGCTTTCTTGCCTTGCCCAATTTCGATCACATGCACCGCTTCCTGCCGGCGCTGGTGATGCGCAACGGCGGCGCGGTGGTGTCGGTTCCGGTAAATCACCGCGCACGCGAGCGCGGCACCTCCAAATACGGCGTCCATAACCGCCTGTGGGTGGGCATCGTCGATCTGTTCGGTGTCGCCTGGCTGCAGCGGCGTGTGCGCCTGCCCGTGATCGAGGCCGATTCCGACCTGTGAACGCGCGCGTCATTTTCAAGGGCCTGGGTTTGATCCTGAGCCTTGCATTGCTGGGCTACGTATTCGAATCCAGCGGCTTGAGCGATAGCGTCAACGAAGCCTGGATCGATGCGCACGTGCGCGGCCACGGCCTCAGCGGCGAAATGCTCTTCCTGCTGATGGGCGGAATCTTCACTGCGCTTGGCCTGCCGCGCCAGGTGATCGCGTTTCTCGGCGGCTACGCGTTCAACGTGTGGCTGGGAACCTTGCTCGGCACGCTGGCTGCGCTGCTCGGCTGCGCGTTGAGCTTTGCCTACGCGCGTTTCTTCGGACGCGAACTCCTGCGCGCCCGCTTGGGCAAACGGGCTCACCGCTTCGACCGCTTCATCCATCACCATCCGGTGTCGATGACCGTGCTGATCCGCTTGCTGCCGGTAGGCAGCAATATCCTCACCAATCTGGCGGCGGGCATTTCCAGCATCCGGCTGCGGCATTTCCTGCTCGGCTCGATGATCGGCTATGTTCCGCAGACGCTGATTTTCGCGCTGGTGGGCAGCGGAGTGCACCTCGATCCGGTGCTGAAGATCGGGCTGGCGGTCGCGCTGTTCCTGGTATCGGCGGTTCTGGGCCTCTATCTTTATCGGCGCAACCGTGTCGCGGCCAGACTGGGCGAAAGCATCGGGGCTTGATGCACGGCGGCTCTGCACGATCCATTGAACGCCGGCTTGCGCAAGCGGTCCTGACCACAGCCTGTCCTCGCGTGCAACCGGTACGTCTTGTTTCTGGAGCGGCCAGACAGAAGCCCGGCATGATTTCGTTTTTCCTGGAGTTGCGATGAATTTTTCCATTCCACGAGGCCACGACCGCGGCGCATTGCTGGCGAGCCTGGCCCTGCTCGCGCTGCTGGCAGCGGTCGCTCAGGCAACCCGGCCCTATGCGCCCATCGACGAAACCCGCTATGTGAGCGTGGCGTGGGAAATGTGGCTGCGCGGCGATTTCCTGGTGCCGTACAAGAACGGCATGACGTACAGCCACAAGCCGCCGTTCATGTTCTGGATGTTCCAGGCGGGATGGGCCCTGTTCGGGGTGAACGAATGGTGGCCGCGGCTGGTGTCGCCCTTGTTCTCGGCGGGCGCCTTGTGGCTGACCGTCCTTCTGGCGCAGCGCTTGTGGCCCCAGCATGCCGGCACCGGCGGGCGTGCCGCGCTCATCCTGGCGAGCTGCCTGTTGTGGATCGTGTTTTCCACCTCGGCGATGTTCGACGTGCTGCTGGCCTTCTGGGTATTGGTGGGGATGCACGGCGTGCTCATCGCCGCCGATGGCAGGCGGCGCGGTTTCGCGCTGATCGCGCTTGCCATAGGATTCGGCGTGCTGACCAAAGGGCCGGTGGTGCTGCTCGACCTGCTGCCGGCCGCCGTGCTCGCGCCCTGGTGGAATCCCGGGCTGCGCTGGGGACGCTGGTACGGCGGCCTGCTGCTGGCTGTGCTTCTGGGGGCGGCGATTGCGCTCGCGTGGGCGATACCCGCGGGCATTGCGGGCGGCGAAGCCTACCGCAACGCGATTTTCTGGGGCCAGACCGCCGACCGCATGGTCGATTCGTTCGCCCATCGCCGCCCGGTCTGGTGGTACCTGCCGCTGTTGCCGATCATGCTGTTTCCCTGGTTCGTCTGGCCGGGACTGTGGAAAGCGCTGGGCGGACTTCGCCGTAGCGGACTCGACCGGGGCAGCCGCTTTTGTCTGGCCTGGATGCTGCCGGTGTTCGTCGCGTTTTCTTTCATCAGCGGCAAGCAGCCACACTATCTGGTGCCGCTCTTCCCCGCGTTCGCCCTGCTGGCCGCGCGCGCGCTGGCGCAGGTGTCGTCGCCGCGCATCGGCCTGCCAGCGCTGCTGGCCGCAGCGCTGGGCGTGGCGTTGATGCTGGCCGGCAGCGGGCATATTGCCGCGTTGCGCCACAAGGTCGAAGCCTTGCCGCCGCTCTGGCCGGGGCTGGCGCTGGTGCTGGCGGCCGGGCTGGCCTGGTGGGGCGCACGGCGTAGCAGCGGCGCGGGGGTTCCGGCGCTGGCGCTGCTGGGGGTTGCCACCATGACGCTATTCCAGCTGGCGGCGTCGCGCTCGATCGAACCGCTGTATGACGTGAAACCGATGGCCCTGGCGATCCGACAGGTCCAGGCCGAAGGCCATGCCGTGGCGAACCTCGCGACCTATCACGCGCAGTACCAGTTCCTCGGTCGGCTGGAAAAACCGCTGGTCGAATTGCGGGGTGAAGAAGCCAGTGTCTGGCTGGCGGCTCATCCGGACGATTACGCGGTGATTTACCTGGACGACAGGCGCGACATGGATGGCATTACCGCCCGCCACAAGCAGGCCTACCGCGGCGGGGCCGCGGTGCTGGTGGATGCGCGAACGGCTGCCGGCCTGCTGGCCCGGCGTGGCGGATAAGCGGGTCTCAGGCCTCGCTGTCGCGTTGCGGCAGCGGCACCTCGCGCGAGGGCGAGATGGTCGAGATCGCGTGCTTGAAAATCATTTGCGCGGCCTGGTCCTGGCCCTTCAATAACACCACGAACTGGTCGAAGGACTCGATCCGGCCCATCAGCTTGATGCCGTTGACCAGAAAGACCGAGACCGGGATGCGCTCCTTGCGCAGGGTGTTGAGGAAAACATCTTGCAGGTGGTTGTATTCTTTGCTCGCCATGATGGCTCCCTGTCAATGTGGGAGGCGAGGTTCGCCTCCCGTTAATTATTAGCCGTTTATTCGATTTTTGCACCGGCGCGCGCGGCCGTGATCGCGTCGCGGATGCGCTGCTGCTGCAACTGCTTGACGATTTCGCCGCGTACGGCATCCAGCGGCGGCAAGGCGGCCTGGCGGGTGTCGTCCAGGCGGATGACGTGCCAGCCGAACTGCGTCTGCACCGGGGTCTTGGTGATTTCGCCTTTCTTCAGACCGGCCAGCGCCTCGGAGAACTCCTTCACGTAGGCGCCGCGATCGGCCCAGTCGAGCTGGCCGCCGTTCTTGGCCGAGCCCGGGTCTTTGGAATACTTCTTCGCCAGATCCTCGAATTTCGCCTTCTTGCCCAGGTCGGCAATGATTTTCTTCGCCTCCGCTTCGGTCTTCACCAGTATGTGGCGCGCACGATACTCGACCTGCGCGGGTTCGGCCTTGGCCTTCTCGTACAGGGCGGTGATCTCGGCGTCGGTGACTGGGTGCGACTTCACGTAGTCTTCCAGATAGGCCTTGGCGAGCATGTCCTTGCGGCGGATGTCCATCGCGGCGGCGAGCCGGGTTTCCTTGTCCAGCCCCTTGTCAATGGCGGCGCGCGACAGCAGTTCCAGGTTGATCAGCGACTCGCGCACGCGTGTTTCGAGTTGTGGCGTATCGGGCTGCCCCTGCGACATCTCGCGTCTGACGAGCTCGCCGTAGAGCGCGGGAATTTCCTTGCCGTTCACCACGGCCAGCGGCTTGGCAGGCTCGGCTTTCGCGGCCGCCGGGGCGGGCTCGGCCTTGGCCGGTGCCGGGGTTTGCGCCTGTGCGAGCGGCGCCAGGGCCAGCAGGATCAGGGTGGGAAGGGGGGCGAGACGCATGCGGGTTCCTTTCAGAGTTCTTCCGGGGTCAAGGCGGATATCGACAGCGCGTGAATGTCGCGCTGCATCAGGTCGCCCAGGGTTTCGTAGACCAGTCGATGACGGGCAAGGGTGGAGAGATTACGGAACTTTGGTGACACGATGGTGAGATGGAAATGGCCGCCGCCGGACGCGGCGCCGGAGTGTCCCCGGTGCGCTTCGCTCTCGTCGTCGAGCGTGAAACTTACGGGTTCGAGCGCAGCGAGCCGCGCGCGAATCAGGTCAGCCGTGCTCATGCGGGCAACACCTTCTTGAATGGGCGAACGTCGACGCTGGCATATACGCCGGCAGCCACGTAAGGATCGGCGTCGGCCCAGGCCCGGGCGGCGTCAAGCGTGTCGAATTCGGCGACGATGAGACTGCCTGTAAAACCGGCCGGCCCGGGGTCGGGGCTGTCGATGGCGGGAAAGGGGCCCGCCAGCAGCAGGCGGCCGGCCTGATGCAGGGCCTGCAGACGCTCAAGATGCGAGGGGCGGGCGGCGAGGCGCCGCTCGAGGCTTTCGGGCACGTCCTGCCCGACGATGGCGTAGAACATTATTGCTTTTCTTTCTTTTCCAGTTCGGCTTTGTCGAGGTACTTGGTCAGCATCATGCTCTGGCCGATCACGAAGACCAGCATCAGCCCCAGGCTGCCGAACAGTTTGAAATCCACCCAGGTATCGGTCGAATAATTGAAGGCGACATAGAGATTTGCAAGCCCCATGAACGCAAAAAATCCGCCCCAGCTGGCGTTCAACCGACTCCAGGCCATGTCGGGAAGTTCCATCTGGGAATTCATGAGGCTCTTGATGAGGTTGCGACCGAACAGGGCGGCGCCGAAAATGGCAGCGGAGAACACCCAGTAGAGCACGGTCGGTTTCCACTTGATGAAGTTCTCGTCGTGCAGCCAGAGCGTGGCGCCGCCGAACAGCACGATGATGCCGAGGCTCACCCACAGCATGGTGTCGGCCTTGCCGCCACGCAGCTTGACCCAGCCGATCTGGCCGAAACTGGCGACGATGGCGACCAGGGTGGCGAGATAGATGCCGGGTTTATCGCCCGCGCCCGCCGGTTGCGGCAGGCCCAGACCGGCGAGCAGGGCGCGGCTGGCCTCGGCGTTGGCGTCGCCGAGCTTGTAGGCGATGAAAAATACGATGACGGGAAACAGGTCGAACAGCAGTTTCTTCATTGTGGTTCCGGCCTGGCGCGGCTGAAATTCGGGCGAAGGCTTATTTTGCTATGATTCCCCCTCCTGACCAAGCACCCCGCGCGGGGTTCCCGGGATGCCTTCCCCGATGCTCAATATCGATCTGCATTGCCATTCCAACGTGTCCGACGGCCTCTTGCCGCCTGCCGAGGTGGCGATGCGCGCGGCGGCCAACGGCGTTCACGCGCTCGCCCTGACCGACCACGACGACGTCGGCGGCCTGGCCGAAGCGGCGGCCGCCGCCTCGGCGGCGGGCATGGCCTTCATCCCGGGCGTGGAAATTTCGGTGACCTGGCGCGGCAAGACAGTGCACATCGTCGGTTTGCGCATCGACCCCACGCATCCTGCCCTCGTCGCCGGCCTGGCGGATATCCGTCAAGGCCGCGTCGCGCGGGCGCGGCGCATGGGCGAGGATCTCGCGATGTCGGGTATTGCCGGCGCCTACGAAGGCGCCTACGAATACGCCGCCAACAAGCAGATGGTGGGGCGCACGCATTTCGCCCGCTGGCTGGTGGCGCAGGGCCTGGTTGCCGACGTCCGCAGCGCGTTCCGGCGCTATCTCACCCCCGGCAATCCGGGCTACGTCGAGCACGAGTGGACCTCGCTGGAAAACGCCGTCGGCTGGATTCGCGCCAGCGGCGGCACGGCGGTGATCGCGCACCCGGGACGCTATCCCTTCGACCACCGCGAAACGCACCTGCTGCTGGACGCCTTTCGCGCGCTGGGCGGCGAGGGCATCGAGGTCATCACGGGCAGCCATCATCCCTCCGAATACGGCAAGTGGGCCGACCTCGCACGCGCGTTCGGGCTCAAGGCCTCGCGCGGCGCCGATTTTCACGCGCCCGGCGAAGGCATCGACATCGGCCGCCTGCCCGCGTTGCCGCACTGGTGCCAGCCGGTGTGGCAGAACTGGCCCGAACTCGAATCGCAGCTTTCCCTCAACGTGGCCTGATCCGACATGGCGCAATTCTTCAATATTCACGCCGCCAACCCGCAGCCGCGCCTGGTGCAGCAGGCGGTGGACATTCTCAAGCGCGGCGGTGTGATCGTGTATCCGACCGATTCCTGCTACGCGCTCGGCTGCCATATCGGTGACAAGGAAGCGGCGATGCGCCTCCTGTCGGTGCGTGGCCTCGACAGCGGTCACGACCTCACCCTGATCTGCCGCGACCTGTCCGAGCTCGGCCGCTATGCGCAGGTGGACAACGCCCAGTTCCGTTTCCTCAAGGCCCACACGCCTGGCGCGTACACCTTCATCCTGCGCGGCACGCGCGAGGTTCCGAAACGCCTGCTGCACAAGAAGCACGACACCATCGGCCTGCGCGTACCCGACCATCCGGTGGTGCAGGCGATCCTGACCGAGCTTGGCGAACCCATCCTGTCGTCCACGCTGCTGATGTTCGGCGAGGATGTGCCGCTGACCGAACCCTGGGAAATCCGCGAGCGCCTGGAGCACCAGGTCGATCTCGTCATCGACGGCGGCGCCTGCGGCCTCACGCCGACCACGGTGATCGATCTCACCGCGGATACGCCGGTCGTGTTGCGCTACGGCAAGGGCGACGCTTCGGATTTCGAATCCTGATGGAACTGACGCTCATCCAGAAAATCGCCGTGTTCGCGCTGCCGGTGATCTTCGCCATCACCCTGCACGAAGCCGCGCACGGTTATGTCGCACGCTATTTCGGCGACATGACCGCTGCCGCCGCGGGCCGCATCACCGCCAACCCGTTGAAGCACATCGATCCAGTCGGCACGATCCTGGTGCCGCTGGTAATCCTGCTGACCAGCAAGCTCCTGGGGGACGGCGCCATCCTGTTCGGCTGGGCCAAGCCGGTGCCGGTCAATTTCGCCCGCCTGCGCCGGCCCAAGCAGGACATGCTGTGGGTGGCCGCCGCCGGCCCGGGCATGAATTTCGTCATGGCGGTGTTCTGGGCCCTGATGATCCAGGCGGGCCACGCGCTGGGCAGCGGCTTCGCCACCGCGCCGCTGATGCTCATGGGCGCCGCCGGAGTGTTCATCAACGTCATCCTGATGGCCTTGAACCTGATTCCCCTGCCGCCGCTCGACGGTGGCCGCATCGCCGTCAGCCTGCTTCCCTATCCGGCGGCCGAGAAATACGCCCGGATCGAACCTTATGGTCTCTTCATCCTGCTCGGGCTCATGTTCACCGGTGTGCTCGGCATCGTGATGTGGCCGCTCATCAGCCTGTTCATCGGACTGATCGCCCTCGTCACCGGTCTCGAGCCCACCCAGCTCGTCGGCCTCATTCAGCTCGTGCTCGCCTGATTCCCTGTTTCCTGAATTCTGATCTCTGACATGTATTCCGACCGCGTACTCTCCGGCATGCGTCCTACCGGGCGCCTTCACCTTGGCCACTATCACGGCGTGCTGAAAAACTGGCTGCGGCTGCAGAACGAATACCAGTGCCTGTTCTTCGTCGCCGACTGGCACGCGCTCACCACGCACTACGACACGCCGCAGGTGATCGAGGACAACGTGCGCGACATGGTGGTCGACTGGCTCGCCGCCGGCGTCGATCCGGCGCAGGCCACCCTGTTCGTGCAGTCGCGCGTGATCGAGCACGCCGAGCTGCATCTCTTGCTGTCGATGATGACGCCGCTGGGCTGGCTGGAACGCGTGCCGACCTACAAGGACCAGCAGGAAAAGCTGTCCGAGAAGGACCTCTCGACCTACGGCTTCCTTGGCTACCCGCTGCTGCAATCGGCCGACATACTCATCTACCGCGCCAACCTGGTGCCGGTGGGCGAGGACCAGGTGCCGCACATCGAGTTCACCCGCGAGATCTGCCGCCGCTTCAATCACTTGTATGGCCGCGAACCTGGCTTCGAGGACAAGGCGCGCGCGGCGGTGAAGAAGCTCGGCTCGAAGAAGGCGCGGGTGTACGAGGAATGCCGCACAGCGTATCAGGAGAAGGGCGACGAGGAGGCGCTGGAATCCGCCAAGGCCCTGTTGAACGACGCGCAGAATCTGTCGATGGGCGACCGTGAGCGCCTGTTCGGCTACCTCGAAGGCTCGGGCAAGATGATCCTCGCCGAGCCCGAGGCGCTCCTGACCGCCGCGTCGAAGATGCCGGGCCTCGACGGCCAGAAGATGTCGAAGTCGTACAACAACACCATCGCGCTGCGCGAGGACCCGGACACGGTCGCGAAAAAAATCCGCACCATGCCCACCGACCCCGCGCGCGTGCGCCGCACCGACCCCGGCAACCCGGCCAACTGCCCGGTGTGGCAGTTCCACCAGGTGTATTCCGACGACAGCGTACGCACCTGGGTGACCGCCGGTTGCACCAGCGCCGGCATCGGCTGCATCGAGTGCAAGCAGCCGGTGATCGACGCCGTGCTCGCCGAACTTGCGCCGATCCGCGAGCGTGCCCAGTTCTACGAGGACAATCCCGACCAGGTGCGCAACATCCTCGCCGACGGCTGCGAAAAAGCCCAGGAACTCGCGCGCGACACCATGCGCGACGTGCGCGAAGCGATGGGGCTGGGCTTCGGATAAGCCCCGGCCCAGCAACGACACATAACAAACAAGGGGAGACAAATGAAATTGCTGGCGAATCGGCGGCTCCAGATCGGGGTCGCGGCCATGCTGTGCTTGTCGCTGCTGGCATGCAACTCCACCGGCGACGCGCCCGCACCGGCGCTGGACCGGGTGGCGGACGCCCTGCCTTTCCCCAAACCCGTGCTGGATGCAGCGCCGCGCCTGGCGGGCGAAGCCGGCTTGCCTGCGTCCAGCCGCCAGACGCTGGCCCTGCAGCGCGCATTTTTTGCCGGCGATTTCGATACGCTCGAAGCCGCGATCGCGCAATCCCGCGACGCCTTTCTGGCGGGGCAGGGCGACAACGGGCCGCTCAACCGCCTCCTCGCGAGCCTGAAGGGGACGCAACTGGCCGGCATCGACGCCTGCGCCGATTGGCTGCGCGCCCGCCCCGACTCCTATGCGGCGCATCTGGCGTGCGCGTCCATGTGGAACAGCGGGGCCTGGGCCGTGCGCGGCAACGGTTTTGCCGACAGCGTGAGCGAAGCGCAATTCAGCCTGATGCACGAACGCCTCGCCCGCGGCAACGCCTTGCTGGAGCGGGCAATCACCCTCACGCCCAAGCCAGTGGAAGCGCTGGCCCTGCTGGGCGACATGCTTTACTCGACGGGCGACCGCAGCCGCGCCGAAGAACATCTGGCGCGCGCGGACGCGCT
>JAIWOS010000091.1 GCA_020217265.1 Thiobacillus sp.
CAAACCCGGAGTCCCGCAGATCTACTGGACCCGCCTGAATTTTGCGCGGGAGGAATGGGGTGGCTCCGACGCGCAGGTGCAGGCCGTGCTCAAGCAGGCGAAAGCGGCCGGGCTGGACGAAGCCGTGCTGCTGAACATGCACGATCTGTACGTGGCCCGCCCCTGGAAAACGTCGGTGCCGGGCGCGGCGCGCGCCTACTGGGAACGGGCGATTCAGGAACATCCCACGCACAGGCGGCTGGTGCACCTGCGTGACGATTTCATTCGCATGGGGAACTGGCGCGAGGCCCTGCCCGTGGCCTCCCGGCTGATCGCCGACTATCCCGGCCATGCCGACGACTTTTACTGGCGGGCCCGCATTCATGAGGGCGCAGGGCAGGTCGCCGAAGCGCGCGCCGACTACGAGACTGCCGCGCTCATGGGTCACGAGCTGTCGCTTCAGGGCGTGATGCTGGCGCATCTGCGCGGCGGCCTGGGACTGACTGAAAAATCCTTCGACGCGGCCGTGTCTCTGTGTCGTTACGGAGCCGCCCTCGGGCTCGGTGTCGGGGCCAACTGCATCGGGTCGCTCTACGACGAAGGCGGACGCGAAGGCGTGCCGCATCGCAACGACATCGCGCAATCGCTGGCCTGGCATCTCGTGGGCGCGCGCGGCGGACACTACAACTCCCAGCATGACCTGGGCTGGTTGTTGTATACCGGCCGGGGCGGGGTGGCTGACGCGAAGCAGAGCCAGGCACTGGGGGTGTTCTGGCTGCGCCGTGCGGCCGAGCAGAACCACGTGTTTGCCAAACGCAAGCTGGAAGAGGCTGGCATCCCCGAGCAGGAACCGCAGCCGATGCGCTGGCGTGATGTCCTCGATGCCGATTCGGTCGTGGCTGCGGCCTACGCCCTGATCAGGATCGTTTTTTAGGCCCGGGCATCGCTGCCCGCCGCAGAAGCTCCGAATCCTCTGGCGCGGGATGCGATGCAAGGCAGCCGGGCATGGGCCCGAAGCTGCCGCGCACCCTGGCACGCGTGCTAGACTGCCCCAATACATGAGGCAGGCATGGCCGAGGAGACCGATCTTTCCCGCACCGAACCGGCGAGCGCGAAGCGCCTGCAAGAGGCACGCCGCGCCGGCGACGTGCCGCGTTCCGCCGAGCTGACGGGCTGGCTGGTGCTGCTGGCGGCGCTCGGCGCCTTCACCTGGCTGGCCCCGCACCTCCTCGACGCGCTCTCGGGCCTGATGCGTGCTGCCCTGACGCAGGCGGCGCGGCCCACGTCAGTCGTTTTCGCGGATTCGGCCCTGGCCGATGCCCTGCTGGCTGCCTTGTGGACGTTTTTCCCCTTGCTTGCGATCGCCTTTGTCGTGGCGCTCGTGGCCCCGGTGGCTCTGTCCGGCTGGGTCTATGCGCCGCAGGCCTCGCAGGCGGACTGGTCGCGGGCCAATCCCTTCAAGTTCTTCGTGCGTGCATGGTCGGTCGATGCCCTGTTCGACGGCGCGCGCACGCTACTGAAATGGCTGCTGGCCGGCGCAGTGCTGGCCTGGCTGCTGGCGGATGGCGGGGGCGGATGGCAAGCGCTGGGGGCGGGCGATGTGCGCGCGGCCCTGCCGCGAGCCGCCGGCTGGGTCGGTCACGGCCTTGCCGCCCTGGTAGGCGCGCTGGCGCTCATTGCCGCGCTCGACGCCGGCTGGCGCTGGTGGCGCTATCTGCGACGCCACGCGATGACCTGGCAGGAAGTGCTCGCCGAAGCGCGCGAATCCGAAGTCAGCCCCGAGGTGCGTGCGCGCATTCGCGGGCGCCAGCAGCAGGCGGGACGGCGCTCTCCTGCCAATCCGCTCACGGAGAAAACGGGCGCGGACGCCCGGCGCGCATCGATTGACGAGGTGATCGGATGAGCGCGCAGGGCGTGATGCTGCTCGGCATGCCGCTGAACCGCCTGGCGGTGCCGACGCTGGTGCTGTTGATCCTGGCGATGATGGTGCTGCCGCTGCCCACCTTCATGCTCGACGTGCTGTTCACGCTCAACATCGCGCTGGCGATGATCGTGCTGCTGGTGAGCCTCAACGCGCGGCGGCCGCTGGATTTCTCGGTCTTCCCCACGGTGCTGCTGCTGACCACGTTGCTGCGCCTGTCGCTCAACGTCGCCTCCACCCGCATCATCCTCATGCAGGGCCACACCGGGCCGGACGCGGCGGGCAAGGTGATCGAATCCTTCGGCAATTTCCTCGTCGGCGGCAACATCGCGGTCGGCTTCGTGGTGTTCGTCATCCTCGTCATCATCAACTTCGTCGTCATCACCAAGGGCGCGGGCCGCATCGCCGAGGTGGCCGCGCGCTTCACGCTGGATTCGATGCCTGGCAAGCAGCTCGCGGTGGATGCCGACCTGCAGGCCGGCTTCATCAACGAGGCCGAGGCGCGCGCGCGCCGCGCCGACATCGGCCGCGAATCCGATTTCTACGGCGCGATGGACGGCGCGTCCAAGTTCGTGCGCGGCGACGCGGTCGCCGGCATGATCATCCTGGGGGTCAACCTGATCGGCGGCGTCGCGGTGGGCCTGCTCCAGCACGACCTCGGCATCTCCCAGGCGCTCGGCCGCTATGCGCTGCTGACCGTGGGCGACGGCCTGGTCACCCAGATTCCCGCCCTCATCATCTCCACCGCCGCCGGCATCGTGGTGAGCCGGGCGTCGTCCGAGCAGGATCTGTCGCGCGAGTTTTCCACCCAGGTATTCGGCCGCCCGCAGACGCTTTTTGTGGCGTCAGCAGTGCTGGGCGTGCTGGGCCTGATCCCGGGTACGCCGCACCTGGCCTTCCTCACCATTGCCGCCGTGCTCGGCGGTCTGGGACTGTGGCTGGGCCGGCGCCGTCCGCGCGTGCTGGATGTCGAGCCGGAAGTGGAAGAGGACGCGCCTGCGCCGCTCGACGTCACCTGGGATGATATTCCGCCAGTCGACGTGCTCGCGCTTGAAGTCGGCTACCGCCTGATTCCTCTGGTCGACCGCAATCAGGGCGGGGCGGCGCTCGCGCGCATCACCGAGGCGCGCCGCCGCTTCGCCGCCGACATGGGGCTGGTGGTGCCGCTCATCCGCGTGCGCGACAACCTGGAACTCAAGCCCAATCATTACCGCATCACACTCAAGGGCGTGGACGTGGCGCACGGCGAGATGCCGGCCAACCACGCGCTGGCGGTGGACATGGGCGACGTGCTCGGGCGGCTGGAGGGCGCATCCGGCGTCGATCCGCTGACGGGACTTGCCGGCGTGTGGATCGAGACCGGGCGCGAGGAGGAAGCCGAATTGCGCGGCTTCGTGGTGTTGCAGCCGCAGGACGTCATCGCGCGCCAGGTCGAAGCCGTGTTCCGCCAGCACGCGCCCGAACTGCTGGGACGCACCGAAGTGCAGCAACTGCTCGACACGCTCGCGCGCACCCATCCCGGACTGGTCGAGGACGTGACGCCGCGCCACCTGCCGCTCACCACTGTGCAGGCCATCCTGCAGCAGCTCATTGCAGAAAACGTCTCGATCCGCGATACCCGCACCCTGTTCGAGACGCTCGCCGCGCGCGCGCCGAAGACGCAGGCCGTGGACGAACTGGTGGAGAGCGTGCGCGCCGCGCTCGGGCGCAGCATCGTCGATCGCCTGTTCGAGGGCAGCAACAGCCTCGACGTGATCGGACTGTCAGCCGCGACCGAAACGCGCCTGCTTGCCGAAATGGGGGACGAGGGCGAGGCGCTGCTGTCGCCCGCCACGCTGGAGGCGCTCAACGAGGCCGCCGAGCGCGCACTCGCCGAACAGGAAGCCGCAGGCCACCCGCCGGTGCTGCTGACTTCGCCCGGCCTGCGCGCGATCCTGTCGCGCCTGCTGCGGCGTCACCTGCCGCGGCTCTCCGTGCTTGCCTACGCCGAAGTTCCCGCCGATAAAATGGTGCGCATGACAACCGAACTCGCCATCGAGGGCGCGGCATGAAAACGCGCACCTTCGTCGCATCGAGCGCACGCGAAGGGCTGGCGCGCATACGCGCCGAACTGGGCGACGATGCGGTGGTGCTTTCCACCCGGCCGCATCCGCAGGGAGTCGAAATTCTCGCCGGTGCCTACGGCGAGCTCGCCGCGCCGGGCACGAGCGAAGCGCCGGATGCCGCCGGCTCGCGCATCCTCAGCGAACTTGCCCGCTTGCGCGGCCTGTTGCAGAACCAGCTGGCCGGTTTCGCCTGGAGTGCAAGTCGCCGTCGGGACCCCGCCCGCGTGGCCATCCTGCAAGCGCTCTACGCCGCCGGTTTCGGCGGCGCGCTGGCGCGCACACTGGCGGCGAGGCTGCCGCGTGGCTCGGAAGGCGAGCCGGCCCAGCGCTGGCTGCGCCAGGTGCTGATCCGCAACCTGCCGGTGCTGCCGGCGGGCCACGACCCGGTCGCCCGGGGCGGCGCATTCGCGCTGGTCGGCACTACCGGCGCAGGCAAGACGACCACGCTTGCCAAGCTGGCCGCGCGCGGCGTCGAGGTTCATGGTGCAGGGGCGGTTGCGCTGGTGGCCGCGGACGCCTGGCGCGTCGGCGCCGAAACCCAGCTGCGCATCTACGCCGACCTGCTCGGCGTCGGCTGTTTCGTCGCCCGCGACGCCGATGCGCTTGCGCGCCTTCTGCCCACGCTCTCCGCGCACCGGCTGATCCTCATCGACACCGCCGGCTTCGCCCCGGCCGACCCGCGCGCGCAGGCCATGCAGCAGCTCGATGCCCTGGGCGTGCGCCGCGTGCAGGTGGTGGCCGCCGGCCAGCAGGGCGCTGCGATCGAACAGGCGCTCGCCCGCTTCGGGCAAGGTGCTATGGCCTGCATCCTCAGCAAGCTCGACGAGGCGCCGCAGCCCGGGGCGGCGCTCGACGCCCTCATCCGCCATCGCCTGCCACTGGCCTATGTCACGAGCGGCCAGCGTGTGCCCGAAGACCTGCATCGCCCCAACGCCGTCTACCTCGTCGACCGCGCGCTGAAAGGCGGGCAGCTTGCCACGCCTTATGCATTGGCGTCCGAGGACTGGGCGCTGGTCGCCGGCGTGGAAGCCGAACGCGATGCTGCGGACGCGATCGTCGCGCATCGCCATGCCGGCTGATCAGGCGGCCGGACTCAGGCGGCGCCAGTCTGCCCGGCCGCAGCCCGTCATCCATTGCGTGAACGACGCCCCCGACTGCGCGCTGCGCGTGGCGCGCGCGCTCGCACATGCAGGTTTGACGCCGCTGGTCGTCGACACCCGCGACCGGCTGTTCGGCAAGGCCGCGCCCCAGTCGCTGTTCGACTGGCGTCAGCAGCTTGCACGCCGCCAGCTGCTCGCCTTGCCGCTGGAGGACGTGACAGGCTGGCACGCGCCGGGCGCGCACGCTGCGGCCGCAGGCTTGCTGGACGCCGCGCGAGATTACGCGGCGCTCGTCTTCGATTGCACACCGGCCGATGCCGCCGCCACGGTGCATGGAGCGCACGAGTCCGCGCTGCTGGCGGTGCATCCGGGATCGATGCAGACGATCTACGCCTTGCTGAAAACCCGGGCGGCGACAGGCGGGCTCGATGCGATCCTGACGGGCGAGCCGGGATGCTGCGCCCAGGTGGGCGAGGCCTGCGCGCGTTTCCTCGGCGCAACGGTCGCCGCTGCGGTGTCGTGCATCGCCGACGAAAACGATGCAATCGCCGCGCTTGCCGTTAGAATGGCGGGCGAGGAGCCGGGCTGCCAACCCACATACAGAACGGGAAACCCCTGACAGATGGCCGCTAAACAATCGTCGCAGGACGAACAAATCACCAAGTACGCACCGCTGGTCAAGCGCATCGCCTATCACATGATGGCGCGCCTGCCGGCCAGCGTCGAAGTCGACGATCTGATCCAGGTCGGCCTCATGGGCCTGATGGATGCCGTGGGACGCTTCGACGGCACCCAGGGCGCGCAGTTCGAGTCCTACGCCACCCAGCGCATCCGCGGCGCCATGCTCGACGAGCTGCGCGAGGCCGACTGGCTGCCGCGCCACGTGCGGCAGAAATCGCGGCAGATCGAAACCGCCATCCACAAGCTCGAACAGCGCAACGGCCGCGCGCCGACCGAACAGGAAATCTCTGCCGAACTCGGCATGCCCATCGACCAGTACCAGTCGATGCTGGGCGACGTGAAGTGCTCGCAACTCCTGTACTACGAGGATTTTTCCGACGAGGACAGCGCGAATTTCCTCGAGCGCTATCTCGTCGACGGCGCCAGCGACCCGCTCGCCGTGCTGGAAGACGAAGGCTTCCGCGACAGCCTCATCGCCGCGATCCATCATCTGCCCGAACGCGAGCGCAGCATGATGGGCATGTACTACGAGCAGGACATGAACCTGAAGGAAATCGGCGCGGTGCTGGGCGTGTCGGAGTCGCGCGTCTGCCAGTTGCACTCGCAGGCGGTGGCGCGGCTGCGCGCGCAACTCAAGATCTGGAAAGACTGACCCGGCCGCCACGCGGATAAATCCGCGATAATGCGGGTTGTTTCCAACCCGTCCGCGCCGCAATGTCCAAATCCAGCTCCAAGCCAGCCGATCTCAAGAAGCAAGCCCTCGACTACCACCGCAAGCCCCGCCCCGGCAAGCTCGAAGTCGTTTCCAGCAAACCCTGTTCGACCCAGGCTGACCTTTCTCTCGCCTACACGCCGGGGGTCGCCCAGCCGGTGCTGGAAATCGCGAAAAATCCGGCCAGGGCTTACGACTACACCAACAAGGGCAACCTCGTCGCGGTGATCACCGACGGCACCGCGATTCTCGGTCTGGGCGACCGCGGCCCGCTTGCCGCCAAGCCGGTGATGGAAGGCAAGGGCGTGCTGTTCAAGCAGTTTGCCGACATCGACGTGTACGACATCGAGGTCAACGCGAAAACGCCGCAGGAATTCATCAAGGTGGTCGAATCCATTGCGCCGACCTTCGGCGGCATCAACCTCGAAGACATCGCCGCGCCGCACTGCTTCGAAATCGAGGCTGCGCTGAAGAAGAAGCTCGACATCCCGGTGTTCCACGACGACCAGCACGGCACCGCCGTGATCATCTGCGCGGGCCTCCTGAACGCGCTCTTCGTGCAGGGCAAGGCGCTGGAATCGGCAAAGATCGTCTGTCTCGGGGCGGGCGCGGCCGGCATCGCCTCGATGAACCTCCTGGTGGCGATGGGCGCGCAAAAGCGCAACATCCTGCTCGTCGATTCGAAAGGCGTGGTGCACAAGGGCCGCACCGATCTCAACGGCTTCAAGAAAGCCTACGCACGGCAGACGAAGCTGCGCACGCTGGAAGAAGCCATGGTCGGCGCCGACGTCTTCGTCGGCGTCTCCGGCGCCAATCTGGTGAGCCCCGCGATGGTGAAATCGATGGCAGAGAAACCCGTGGTCTTCGCGCTCGCCAACCCCAATCCGGAAATCCTGCCGGAAAAGGCGAAGGCCGCACGCAGCGACCTGGTGATGGCGACCGGCCGCTCGGATTTCCCCAACCAGGTCAACAACGTGCTGGGCTTCCCGTTCATCTTCCGCGGCGCGCTCGACGCGCGGGCGAAGGAAATCACCCAGCCCATGCTGATCGCCGCCGTGCACGCGCTGGCCGAACTCGCGCGCGAGCCGGTGCCGGCGTCGGTGCTCAAGGCCTACAAGTTGAAGAAACTGAAATTCGGCCCCGACTACATCCTGCCCAAGCCGTTCGATCCGCGTCTGCGCGAACGCGTGCCGCAGGCAGTGGCGAGGGCGGCCAAGGCGCCCGCCAAGCGCCGTGCAGGCTGAAGGGATAGACGTGAGGCCCGGGGCGCGTCCCGTCTATCTCGATCCCGTCCGCATCCGCCTGCCGCTGCCGGGCTGGGTGTCGATCCTGCACCGCGTATCCGGCGTGCTGCTGTTTCTGGCGCTGCCGGTCGGGGTGGGGCTGATGTCGCTGTCGCTCAGCGATGAGGACGGTTTCATGGCGGCGCTCGAAGCGATGCGGCATCCGCTGACGAAATTGCTGCTCGTCGGCATCGCCTGGAGCCTTTCCCACCATTTCTTCGCCGGCCTGCGGCATCTGGCGATGGACGTGCACTGGGGCACCGGCCTTACGCAAGCACGTTACTCCGGCATGGCGGTATTCGCCGCGTCCGGGCTCGCGACGCTGGCTTTCGCGGTGTGGCTCTTCGCATGAAGCGCGCCACGGGTTCGCACACCGGCACCGGCACCTGGCTGGTGCAGCGCGCGACCGCGTTGGCACTCGCGCTCCTGCTGCCCTTCCTGGCGTTGCGCATCCTCGCCGCGCTGCCGCTCGACGCCGAGGGCTGGCAGGCGCATTTCGCGCCCGCGTGGTCCCGCGTGGCCTGGCTCGCGGCGGCGCTGGCGGTGGCGCTGCACGCGTGGATCGGCGTGCGCGACGTGCTGATGGATTACGTGAAACCGACCCCGCTGCGTCTGCTCCTGTATCTGCTCGTCATTGCGGTGCTTGGCGGCAGCGTGCTGTGGCTGATGGTGTTGCTGTGGCGGGTCGCGTGAACACCCGCCGCTTCGATGCCCTGATCGTCGGCGGCGGCGGCGCGGGCCTGCGCGCGGCGCTGGAACTGGCGCGCTCCGACTACAAGGTGGCGGTCGTTTCCAAGGTGTTTCCCACCCGTTCGCATACGGTGTCGGCGCAGGGCGGCATCACCGCGGCGCTCGGCAATGTCGACGACGACCGCTGGGAATGGCATTTCTACGATACGGTGAAAGGCGGCGACTGGCTCGGCGACCAGGACGCGATCGAATTCCTGTGCCGCGAGGCGGCGAGTGCGGTCTACGAACTGGAACACATGGGCCTGCCGTTTTCGCGGCTTGGCAACGGCAGGATCTACCAGCGTCCTTTCGGCGGCCAGTCGAAAAACTTCGGCGGCGAGCAGGCGACCCGCACCTGCGCCGCGGCCGACCGCACCGGCCATGCCTTGCTCCACACGCTCTACCAGCAGAACCTCGCCGCGCGCACGCAGTTCTTCGACGAATATTTCGCGCTCGACCTGGTGCGCGACGCCGAAGGCTACTGCCTGGGCGCCACGGCGCTCGCCATCGAAACCGGCGAGCCGCTGCTGATCGAGGCGCGCGCGACCCTGCTCGCCACCGGCGGGGCAGGGCGGGTGTTCCGCAACAGCAGCAACGCCATGATCAACACCGGCGACGGCCTCGGCATGGTGCTGCGCGCCGGCCTGCCGCTGCAGGACATGGAATTCTGGCAGTTCCATCCCACCGGCATCGCCGGCGTGGGCTGCCTCATCACCGAGGGCGCGCGCGGGGAGGGCGGGGTGCTGCTCAACCGTAACGGCGAGCGTTTCATGGAAAGTTACGCGCCGCACGCGAAAGACCTCGCGGGGCGCGACGTGGTCGCCCGCGCCATCGCCATCGAGATCGCCGAAGGGCGGGGGTGCGGCCCCCATGGGGATTACGTCGATCTCAAGATCGACCATCTGGGCGCGGCGACCATCGCCGAAAGGCTGCCGGGCATCCGCGATCTCTCCCTTCGCTTCGCCGGCGTCGATCCGGCGCAGGCGGCGATTCCCGTGGCGCCCACCGCGCACTACATGATGGGCGGCATCCCAACCAACCTGCACGGCCAGGTCGTCGCCCCTGCGCGCTTCGGCCCCGAGGAACCCGTGCCTGGTCTCTACGCCGTGGGCGAATGCGCGTGCGTCTCGGTGCACGGCGCCAACCGCCTGGGCGGCAATTCCCTGCTCGACCTCGTCGTGTTCGGCCGTGCCGCCGGGCGGCACATGCGCGATCACCTTGACGAAAACTCCTATGCGCGGCCTCTGCCGCGGGACGCGCATGAGGCCGGATTCGCCCGGCTGGCGCGCTGGGAACGCGCGGGCGGGGAACGCGTCGCGTCGATTCACGACGACCTGCGGCGCACCATGCAAACGCACTGTGGCGTCTTCCGTACCGACGCCACGCTGCGCGCGGGACTGTGCGAACTCGACCAGCTCGAATCCCGCCTCGGTCGCGCCGGGCTCACCGATACCAGCAGGGTCTTCAATACCGCCCGCATCGAGGCGCTGGAACTGGAGAACCTCATGGGCGTGGCGCGTGCCACGCTCGTTTCGGCGCTCGCCCGCACCGAAAGCCGCGGCGCGCACACCCGCGAGGATTTCCCGGCGCGCGACGACGAACACTGGCTGCGCCACACGCTGTACAGCCGCGAGGGCGACGCGATCGACACCAAGCCGGTGCGGCTGAAGCCGCTGACGCTGGACACGCTGAAGCCGCAGGCGAGGGTGTATTGAGCATGAAGTTCCGCCTCTACCGCTACGACTCCGAAGCCGGCGGCAAGCCCTGGATGCAGGAGGTCGATCTCGACATCGACCCCGCCGGCAAGATGCTGCTCGACGCCCTCATCGCGATCAAGGCGCAGGACGAAACCCTGAGCCTGCGCCGTTCCTGCCGCGAAGGCGTGTGCGGCTCGGACGCGATGAACGTGAACGGCCGTAACCGGCTGGCGTGCATCACGCCGCTGTCTGAGCTGAAGGAACCGATCGAGGTGCGCCCATTGCCCGGTCTGCCGGTGATCCGCGACCTGGTCGTGGACATGGAGCCTTTTTACAAACAGTACCGTTCGATCAGGCCCTGGCTCGTCAACGATTCCCCCGAACCCGAGGTCGAGCGCCTGCAAACTCCGGAAGACCGCGCACTGCTCGACGGCGCCTGGGAATGCATCCTGTGCGCCTGCTGCACCACGGCCTGCCCGTCGTTCTGGTGGAATCCTGAAACCTTCGTCGGCCCGGCGGGCCTGCTGCAGGCCTACCGCTTCATTGCCGACACGCGCGACGAGGCGACCTCGGCGCGGCTGGACAATCTGGAAGACCCGTATCGCCTGTACCGTTGCCGCGGCATCATGAACTGCGTGGACGCCTGCCCCAAGGGCCTCAACCCGACCGAAGCCATCGGCCGCATCCGCTCGCTGCTGGTGAAGCGGCGTGTCTGAGCTTCCCTCTCCCCAACCCTCCCCCGCATGCGGGGGAGGGGGCGAACAGGATGCCAAAACCGATAGAATCGCCTGGCGCTGCCGGCGCGGCCAGCTGGAGCTCGACCTGCTGCTGGGTGGCTTTTGGGCTGCGCGCCGCGCTACACTTCAGCCTGACGAGACCGCTGCCTTCGAGCGGCTCCTGAGTCTGACGGACAGGGAGATCGCAGACCGGCTGCAAGGCGGGGTTGCCTGCGGCGACGCCGGTCTTGCAGCGCTTGTTCAATGCCTGCGAAGTTTCGAGGCCCAGAAATACCAGGATCAGCAATGAAAAAAACCGTCACCCTCACCTTCAGCGACGGCAGCCCGTCCATCGAACTGCCGATCGAGCAGGGCACCTACGGCAAGCCCGTGATCGACATCCGCACCCTCGCGGCGCACGGCTACTTCACCCACGACCCCGGTTTCACCGCCACCTCGTCGTGCAATTCGGCGATCACCTACATCGACGGCGACCAGGGCCTGCTCTACTACCGCGGCTATCCGATCGAGGAGCTGGCCTACAAGTCGGATTTCATGGAGGTGTGCTACCTGCTGGTGCACGGCGAGCTGCCGACCGCAGACCAGAAACTGGCGTTCGAAAGCTCGATCCGCCACCACACCATGCTGCACGACCAGATGGAAAACGTGTTCCGCGGCTTCCGCCGCGACGCGCACCCGATGGCGGTGATGATCAGCGTGACCGGCGCCATGAGCGCCTTCTACCACGAGGACATGAACATCTTCGACCCGCGCCAGCGCGAGATCGTGGCGCACCGGCTGATCGCCAAGGTGCCCACGGTGGCGGCGTGGTCGTACAAGTACAACGAGGGTCAGCCCTTCATCTATCCGAAGAACCGCCTGTCGTACGCCGAAAATTTCCTGCACATGATGTTCTCGACACCGTGCGAGGACTACGAGCCGAACCCGGTGCTGGCGCGCGCGCTCGACCGCATCTTCATCCTGCACGCCGACCACGAGCAGAACGCATCGACCTCGACGGTGCGGCTGGCGGGCTCCAGCGGCGCCAATCCCTACGCCAGCATGGCGAGCGGCATGGCCTCGCTGTGGGGGCCGCTGCACGGCGGCGCCAACGAGGCGGTGCTGAAAATGCTCGACGAGATGGGCGACATCTCGCGCATTCCCGAATTCATCGCGCGCGCCAAGGACAAGTCGAGCGGCTTCCGCCTGATGGGCTTCGGCCACCGCGTCTACAAGAACATGGACCCGCGCGCGCGCATCATCCGCGAGACCTGCTACGAAGTGCTGGACGAACTCGACCTGCGCGACGATCCGCAGTTCAAAATGGCGATGGAGCTGGAGCGCATCGCGCTGGAAGACGAGTATTTCATCAGCCGCAAGCTCTATCCCAACGTCGATTTCTATTCCGGCATCATCTTCCGCGCCATGGGCATTCCCACCAGCATGTTCACCGCGCTGTTCGCGCTGGCGCGCACCGCCGGCTGGGTGGCGCAGTGGAATGAAATGCTGTCCGACCCCGCGCACAAGATCGGCCGCCCGCGCCAGCTCTACACCGGCGCCACGCGCCGCGAATACGTGCCGCGCGATCAGCGCGGCGGCTGACCCGTCCCATGAGCGCGCCCGACTGGCTGCGGAGCTCGCCGCTGTACGCTGGCAACGCGGCCTACCTCGAACAGTTCGGCGACGCGGCGCTCGGGCCCTGGCTGGAGGCCCCCATCCCGCATGCGGCGGGCGCAGCCGACACCGCGCAGATCGGCGTGCTGCGCCTCATCAACGCCTACCGCACGCTGGGCGTGCGGCGAGCCGACCTCGACCCGCTGCGCCGCTTCGATCTGCCGCCGGCCCCCGAGCTCGACCCGGCGCACTATGGCCTCACCGAAGCCGACCTCGCACGCGAATTCGAAACCGGCTCGCTGTTCGGCGTCGACCGCACCACGCTGGCGGACATTCTGCAGCGCCTGCAGAGCGCCTACTGCGGCCGTATCGGCTTCGAGTACATGCACCTCTCGGACGTGCCGCGCAAACGCTGGCTGCAGGAGCGCATCGAGTCGGCGCGCGGCAATTTCGGCGCCTCGCCCGAACTCAAGAGGCAGCTGCTCAAGCGGCTCACCGACGCAGAGACGCTGGAGAAGTTTCTCCACACGCGCTTTGTCGGGCAGAAGCGCTTTTCGCTTGAAGGCGGCGAGAGCCTGATTCCGCTGCTCGATCTCACGATCTCGCGCTGCGCACGGCACGGCGCGAAGGAAATCGTCATCGGCATGGCGCACCGGGGCCGCATCAACGTGCTGGCGAACATCATGGGGCGGCCGCTGGAAAGCCTGTACGAGGAGCCGGCTAACGGCGACCCGGCATCTCCGCTGTCGGGCGACGTGAAGTACCACCAGGGTTTTTCCACCGACGTGCTGCTGCCCAACGGGCCGGTGCATCTGGCGCTGGCGTTCAACCCTTCGCATCTGGAAATCGTGCATCCCGTGGTGCGCGGCTCGGTGCGCGCGCGCCAGGACCGGCGCGGCGACGTGCTCGGGCGCGAGGTGGTGCCGGTGATCCTGCACGGCGACGCCGCGCTGTCGGGCCAGGGCGTGGTGATGGAATCGCTCAACATGTCGCAGACGCGCGGCTTTCGCGCCGGCGGCGCGATCCACGTGGTCGTCAACAACCAGATCGGCTTCACCACCTCCGACCCGCGCGACACGCGTTCGTCGCTCTACTGCACCGATGTCGCCAAGATGGTCGAGGCGCCGGTGTTCCACGTCAACGGCGACGACCCCGAGGCGGTGGCCTTCGCCGTGCGCACCGCGGTCGATTTCCGCTACACCTTCCGCAAGAACGTGTTCATCGATCTTGTTTGCTACCGCCGCCACGGCCACAACGAGCAGGACGAGCCGCTCGCCACCCAGCCGCTGATGTACCGCCGCATCCACGCGCACCCGACCACGCGCACGCTGTACGCGCAGAAACTCGTGGCCGAAGGCGTGCTGACACAGCCGGAGGCCGACGACCTGGTCGACGCCTGCCGCGCCCGGCTCGACGCCGGCGAGTCGCTGTCGCCGCCCGCGTTTTCGAACTTCAAGGAAATCTACAGCGTGGACTGGAGCCGCTTCCGAGGGCAGGCGGCCGAGGTGGCCACCGCCGTGCCGGCCGCCCGGCTCGATTTCCTGGGCGAGCGCATCACCACGCCGGCGGTCGAGATCGAGCTGCATCCGCGCGTGCAGAAGGTGCTCGACGACCGCCGCCGCATGCGCGCCGGCGAACTGCCGCTCGACTGGGGCTACTGCGAGACGCTGGCCTACGCCAGCCTGCTCGATGCCGGCGTCAACGTGCGGCTGTCAGGGCAGGATTCCGCGCGCGGCACCTTCTTCCACCGCCATGCCGTGTGGCACGACCAGAAGCGCGAGCGGCGGCAGAGCGGCGTCTACATTCCGCTCGAACACCTGCACGAGCGCCAGGGCGATTTCACCGTCATCGATTCGCTGCTGTCCGAGGAGGCCGTGCTTGCCTTCGAGTACGGCTACGCCACCGCCGATCCCGACACGCTGGTGGTGTGGGAAGCGCAGTTCGGCGATTTCGCCAACGGCGCGCAGGTGGTGATCGATCAGTTCATCACCAGCGGCGAAGCCAAGTGGGGGCGGTTGTGCGGGCTGACGCTGATGCTGCCGCACGGACTCGAAGGGCAGGGGCCCGAGCATTCCTCGGCGCGGCTCGAACGCTGGCTCCAGCTGTGTGCGCAGGACAACATCCAGGTGTGCGTGCCGACCCTGCCGGCGCAGATCTTCCATCTGCTGCGGCGGCAGATCGTGCGGCCGCAGCGCAAACCGCTGGTGCTGCTCACGCCCAAGAGCCTGCTGCGGCACCCCGAATCCGTTTCCTCGCTGGCCGACCTGTCGGCGGGGGCGTTCCGTCCGGTCATCGACGACCCGCGCGCACCACGCGACGCCACCCGCGTGGTCGCGTGCAGCGGGCGGGTCTGGTTCGACCTGGAGGCGGCGCGCGCCGTGCGCGGCCTGGCCGACGTCGCGCTGGTGCGGGTCGAGCAGCTCTATCCTTTCCCCGAGGCGCAGTTCCGCGACACCCTGGCCGCATACCCGCATGCCAAGACCTTCGTCTGGGCGCAGGAGGAACCGATGAACCAGGGCGCCTGGTACCAGACCCTGCATCACCTGAACCACTGCGCGCCGGCCGGATACCGCTTCAGCTACGCCGGCCGTCCGGCCGCCGCCGCGCCGGCCTCGGGTTACGCCTCGCGCCACCGCGCCGAACTGGAAGCGCTGCTCACCGATGCGCTGGAGACGAACCATGAAAATTGAGGTGCGCGTGCCCGCGCTGTCCGATTCGGTCGCCAGCGGCACGCTGCTCGCCTGGCGCAAGCAGCCCGGCGAGACGGTCGCGCGCGACGAAGCCCTGGTCGATCTGGAAACCGACAAGGTGATTCTCGAAATTCCCGCGCCGGCTTCCGGCACGCTGGTCGAGATCCGCGAGCCCGAGGGCGCCGTGGTCAAGGCCGACGCCGTGGTGGCCGTGATCGAGGCAGGCGAGGCTGC
>JAIWOS010000219.1 GCA_020217265.1 Thiobacillus sp.
CAGCGCGAACGTCATCTGCGCGCGGCCGCCGAGCTCGGTGCCGAACTGGCGGCGCAGCTTGTCGAAGCCGAAGCGTGCCTGGAGGCGCGCGACGCCGCCGGCGCGCTGGTGGCGATCCAGGCCGCCAAGGCGATCGCGCCGCAGCACACCGCCTTGTTGCGGCTGGAACTGAAGGCGCGCCAGCTGACCGGGCAATGGGACGAGGTGGAAAAGCTGCTCGACCAGCTCGCCCGCGGCAACGCGCTGGAGCCCGCGCTGGCGGCGCAGCTGCGCCGCGCCGCGTACGCCGAGAACCTCAAGCGGCGCGCGGGGGATGACCGCGCCCTGCTCGAATACTGGAAGAAACTGCCGGCCGAATACAAGGCCGATGCGCTCGTCGCGGGCGCCGCTGCGCGCGCCTTCCAGCAGCGCGGCGGCCACGACACCGCGCTCGACGTGCTGGAAGCCGCGCTCGACAAACAATGGGACGACGCCCTGGTCGCGCTCTACGGTGAAATCCCGGGCAGCAGCCCGACGCGCCAGATCGAGCAGGCCGAAAAATGGCTGCATGCGCGCCCGCGCGACGCCGGGCTGCTGCTCGCGCTGGCGCAGCTGTGCAGCGCGCAGCAGTTGTGGGGCAAGGCGCAGAGCTACCTGGAAGCCAGCATCGCCATCGCGCCCAGCGCCGAGGCGCACGTGCGCATGGCCGAGCTCAAGACGCATAGCGGCCAGCCCGGCGAAGCCTGCCAGCATTACCAGAAGGCGCTGGCGCTGTGCCGTGAGGCATAAACGCAATTGATCGACGGCAGCCGGCTTTTACTCGGGTATGAATGCACCCTGGCCGGCTGCGGAGATAACATCAGGAATCGCTAATATTCCTTGAGGGTCGTTCTCATGCGTACGTCAATGTTTGCCCTGTTGTTCGCGCTCTCGCTGGTCGTGCCTGCGGCGGTTGCCGCGCCGCAACCGGTCAAGGCCGCGCCCACCGATGTCTACAAGGTCGCCATCGACCGCTCCGTGAGCCTGGCCGACGCGGCCGACTCGATGCGCCTGCGCGCCAACGCGCTCAATCTCAAGTTGGTCGCTGAGTTGCCGCTCTCCAAGCAGGTCGAGGTGATGACCGACACCGCGCAGCGCACCATCACCATCTTCCAGTTCTGCGACGCCGTCACCGCCAAGGATCTCATCGAGCTCAACCTCGATTTCTCGGTCTACATGCCCTGCCGCATTGCGCTGATCGAGGATGAAAAAGGCCAGGGCTGGCTGGTGATGATGGACGTCAACGTCGACGTCGTGGCGAAGGAGAAGCGCCTGCCCGCGCATCTCAAGGCGCGCATCGAGGACGTGCGCAAGTCGCTCGTGAGCATCATGCAGGCCGGCGCCCGGGGCGAGCTCTGATCACTCGCGCCAGCTGCTGAAGACGTAGCCGCGCGCCGCCTGCGGCGCGTGGCAGTCGAAGCAGGCGGTCTTCGCCTGATTGCCCACGGCGCGCACTTTGGGGTCGCCCGCGGCGAAGCCCTCGAAGCCCCAGCCGCCGGTCGCGGCATAGCGTTTCGCGTCGCGGTGCATCACGCCGACGATCTTGCGCTTGCCTTCGGACAGGGCATTGCCACTGGTGTCCGCTTCCAGAAGATCGAACACGATCACGCTGCCGTCCTTGAACCTCCCGGATTGGTAGCCCGCCAACGCCTTCGCGTTGGCGTAGATGTGGTGCAGCCCGCCGAAGCCTTCGTAGAGCGCATGGCCCGGCAGGATCGCCATGCTTTTCACGTGCGTCCAGGCGCGGTAGCCCGCAGGATAGGGAACCTCGGCCGCATGAACCGGCAGGCTTGCGGACAGAGCGGCGGCCAGCGCAAGCATGGGGCGGATGAACATGGCGATCTCCTTGCGTCGGGATGGGGGTGATGCAAAGATAGGCAGCGCAGGCGCCTGGCACCAGCGGGCACCAAACGGTTCCCTACCCACCGAACGGTGCATCTTGATGACGGACAAGGATAAAAAAATTGCTTCCCCGGCGCGCCCGAGCGTGGCCGAAATGGTGGAGAACATCGTCGGCTGCAAGTGGTCGCTGCGCGTGCTCGCGCTGGTGCGCGCGGGGGTGAGCCGGCCGGGCGCGATGGAGCACGCGGTAGACGGGTTGACCGCCAAGGTGCTCAACGAGCGGCTGAAGAAGCTCACGCGCTACGGCATCCTTGACAAGACCGTGTACCCGGAGTCGCCGCCGCGCGTGGAATACCGGCTGACGGCCTTTGGCCAGCAGTTTTCCGCGCTGCTCGACCAGATCGAGCGGCTGGAAAAAGTCCTGCAGCAGTGATTCAGGCGGCCGGAGCAGGCTCCGCGTCGGCGGCGTAGACGAAGGCATCGGCGAAGAATTCGTCCTCGGGCAGCCCGCGGGTGCGGGTGAAGGCCTCGCGCGCGCAGTCGACCATCGCCGGCGCGCCGCTGGCGTAGACCTGGTAACCGGAAAGGTCGGAAAAATCCGCCAGCACGGCCTCGTGCACGTAGCCGGTGCGGCCCTGCCACTGATCCTGCGGCTTGGGGTCGGAGAGCACCGGGATGAAGCTGAAGTTCGGCCGCTCGGCGAGCCACCGCTGCGGCAGTTCGGGCATGTACAGATCCTTCAGCGAACGCACGCCCCAGTAGAGGATCAGTTCGCGGTCGGTGTGCTCGGCGAACGCGTGTTCGAGCATGCTCTTGATCGGCGCGAAGCCCGTGCCGCCGGCGATGAAGATCATCGGCTTGTCGGAGTCCTCGCGGATGAAAAAGCTGCCGAGCGGCCCCTTGAGACGCAGGATGTCGCGCTCCTTCAGGTTGGAGAACACCTGATCGCTGAACAGGCCGCCGGGCACGTGGCGGATGTGCAGTTCCAGCAGCGCGTCGTCGTGCGGCGGATTGGCGAGCGAGTAGCTGCGCGCGCGGCCGCCCTTCAGCTGGAAATCGATGTACTGGCCGGCCAGAAACTGCAGGCGCTCGTTCGCCGGCAGCTTGATCTTCACCACCATCACGTCGTCGGCGCGCTTTTCCAGCTTTTCGACGCGGCACGGCAGCGTTTTCACCACGATGTCCTTGGCGGCGCCGATTTCCTTGGCCTCGATCACCAGGTCGGACAGCGGCCGGGCGCGGCAGAACAGCGCGCGGCCCTGCGCCTTTTCCTCTTCCTTCAATGCCGTCGGCGCATGGGTGCCGTAGTCGAGCGTGCCCGACAGCACCGTGCCCTTGCACGCGCCGCAGGCGCCGTTGCGGCAGCCGTAGGGGAGCGCGAAGCCCTCGCGCAGGGCGGCGTCGAGCACGGTTTCGTCGTCGCCAACGGTGAACTGATGACCGCTGGGCTGAATGGTGACCTGATACGGCATGGCGGGCGCTTACAATGCAAAAATCGAACGGGGGCGAATTATCGCCCGGCCGGGGCGGGTTTTGACCCCTGCGCTCTAAAGGTTAAATGGCATGAAAAAAATCCTGATCGTGGGCTTCGGCGATGTGGCGGCCCGGCTGGTACGGTTTTACGCAGGCCAGGCCCGGTTCGTCGGCCTCGTGCGCCGGCCCGAGCGCGTTGCCGAACTGCGCGCGCTGGGCGTGACGCCGTATCTGGGCGACCTCGACGACGCGGCGTCGCTGGCGCGGCTGCCGCGCGTGGACGGCGTGTTCCATTTCGCGCCGCCACCCGGCGAAGGCCGGACCGATCCCCGCACCGTGCGCCTGCTCGCCGCGCTGG
>JAIWOS010000220.1 GCA_020217265.1 Thiobacillus sp.
CCGGTCAGGGGCCGGGGCGCTGGGTAATCCGCCAGGGCCTGAAGGCGGGCGACCGCGTCATCGTCGACGGCATGGCGCGCATCTTCTTCCCCGGCATGCCGGTCGCGGCGACCGAGGCCGGCGCCGTTCCGGCGAAACCCGCCGCGCCGCCCGCGCAGGCCGCCGCGAAATAAGCCGGGGCCACCGCCATGCTCTCGCGCTACTTCATCGACCGGCCGATTTTCTCGACCGTGCTGTCCATCCTCGTCGTGCTCGCCGGCCTGCTCGCCATGCGCGTGCTGCCGATCGCGCAGTACCCCGAGATCGCGCCGCCGGTCGTCACCGTGCGCGCGATCTACCCCGGCGCCTCGGCCGTCGTGCTGGAACAAACTGTCGCCGCGCCGCTGGAAAACGCGATCAACGGCATCGAGGACATGATGTACATGTCGTCCACGTCGGCATCGAACGGCGTGCTGGAAATCCAGGTGACGTTCGAAATCGGCGCGGATGTCGACCGCGCGGCGTTGAACGTCAACAACCGCGTCAAGCAGGCCGAGGCGCGGCTGCCGGAAGAGGTGCGACGACAGGGCGTTACCGTAGAAAAAGGCTCGTCGGCGTTTTTGCAGGTGCTGGCCTTCCTCTCGCCCGACGGCCGCTACGACGATCTCTACACCAGCAACTACGTCACACTGAACGTGCTCGATCGCTTGAAGCGCATTCCCGGCACCACCAACGTGCAGATCTTCGGCGCCAAGGACTACGCCATGCGCATCTGGCTGAAGCCCGACCGCATGGCGCAGCTGGGCGTGACGGTGACCGACATCGCGAAGGCCATCAACGAACAGAACGCGCAGTTCGCGCCGGGCAAGATCGGCCAGCCGCCGACCGACCCGGGGCAGTCGCTGGTGTATTCGCTCACCACCAAGGGGCGGCTCGCCGATCCGAAGGAGTTCGAGGCCATCGTCGTGCGCGCCAACGCCGACGGCTCGCTGCTGCGGCTGCGTGACGTCGCGCGCGTCGAGCTTGGCTCCAAAGATTACGACTTCAACGGCCTCTACAACGGCAAGCCCGCCACGCTCGTCGGCATCTTCCTGCAGCCCGGCGCGAACGCGCTGGAAGTGGGCGACGAAGTGAAGCGCACGGTTGAAGAACTGAAGAAATCCTTCCCGCAGGGGCTCGATTACGCGATCCCCTACGACACCACGCGCTTCGTCGAAGTCTCGATCCGCGAAGTGCTCAAAACCCTGGGCGAGGCGATCGCGCTGGTCGTGCTCGTCGTCTTCCTGTTCCTGCAGAACTGGCGCGCGACGCTGATCCCGATTCTCGCCGTGCCGGTGTCGCTCCTGGGCACCTTCGTCGGCCTGCTGCTGCTCGGCTACTCGATCAATACGCTCACGCTCTTTGGCATGGTGCTCGCCATCGGCATCGTGGTCGACGACGCGATCGTGGTGCTGGAAAACATCGAACGCATCATCCACGAAGAGAAAAAACCGCCGCGCGAAGCGGCGCTGCTGGCGATGCGCGAAGTCACTGGCCCGGTCATTGCCATCGTGCTGGTGCTGTGCGCGGTGTTCATTCCGATCGCATTTTTGGGCGGCCTCACCGGCGAGCTGTACCGGCAGTTCGCGGTGACTATTTCCATTGCCGTCGTCATTTCCGGCGTGGTCGCCCTCACGCTCACGCCTGCGCTGTGCGTGGCCTTGCTGAAAGGCGAAAAGCCGCACGTGCCGGGACGCTTCTTCCGCACCTTCAACACCGGTTTCGCGCACTTCACCCACGGCTACCTCGGCGGCGTGCGTTTCCTCATGCAGCGTGCGTTCATCGCGCTCGCGATTTACGGCGTGATGATAGGCGCGGCGTATTTCCTCTGGCTGAAGACGCCGGGCAGCCTGGTGCCGGATGAAGACCAGGGCTACTACATCAGCGCGGCCTACCTGCCGGACGGCGCCACGCTCGCGCGCACCACCGAGGTCGTGAAAGAGGTCGATGCCATCGCGCGCAAAGACCCGGCGGTCGAGCACGTGGTGGCGTTCGCCGGGCTCGATTTCCTCGGCGGCGGCTTCCGCAACAGCGCGGCCACCATCTTCGTCGCCGCGCGCCATTGGGACGAGCGCGAAAAGACGATCAACGACATGGTCGGCGAGATCATGGGCGGTACCGCGCACATCAAGGAAGCGCTCGTGCTCGCGTTCGCGCCGCCGCCGATCTTCGGGCTGGGCAACGCCGGCGGCTTCGAGTTCTACATCCAGAACAAGGGCGAGGGCGACCCGAAAAAACTCTCGCAGGTCGCCGACGCCTTTCTTGCCGCCGCGCGTGCCGACAAGCGCCTTGCCCAGGTGCTGACGCTGTGGCGACCGCACGTGCCGCAGCTCTATGTCGACGTGGATCGCGAGAAAGCCAAGATGCTCGGGGTGAAAATCGACGACGTGTTCAATACGCTGTCGGCCACGCTCGGCAGCTACTACGTCAACGACTTCAACAAGTACGGTCGCACCTGGCAGGTGCTGATGAGCGCCGAGCCGGGGGCGCGCAAGACGCCGCAGGACGTGTCGGCGCTGTTCGTGCCGAATGCCCGGGGCGACATGGTGCCGATGTCGGCGCTGGCGCGCGTGTCGTTCTCGTCCGGCCCGGAAACGCTCGACCGCTACAACAACTACCAGGCGGTGAAAATCATGGGCAGCGCCGTGCCCGGCATCAGCTCGGGGCAGGCGCTCGCCATCGTCGACGAGATTGCGAAGAAGACCCTGCCGCCGGATTTCAGCTACGAATGGACCGGCGCCTCGTTCCAGGAAAAGCGCTCGTCCGGCACCTCCGGCTTGGCGCTCGGGCTCGCCGTGGCGATGGTGTTCCTGATCCTCGCCGCGCAGTACGAGAAGTGGTCATTGCCGTTCGCGGTGCTGATGGCGCTGCCCTTCGGCACCTTCGGCGCGCTCGCGGCGGTGTGGGTACGCGGGCTCACCAACGACGTGTATTTCCAGATCGGCCTCGTCACCCTGCTGGGCTTGGCGGCGAAAAACGCAATCCTCATCGTCGAATTCGCCGTGCTGAAACGGCAGGAGGGCTATTCGAGCGTGGCTGCCGCGCTCGAAGCCGCGCGCCTCAGGTTCCGCCCCATCCTCATGACCTCGCTCGCCTTCATTCTGGGTGTCGCGCCGCTGGCGATCTCGACCGGTGCCGGCGCCGGCGCGCGCCACGCGGTGGGCACCGGCGTGGTCGGCGGCATGCTCGCCGCCACCTTCCTCGCGGTGTTCTTCATTCCGCTGTTCTACCACTGGGTGAACGACCGGCGGCTGAAGGCGAGCGAAGCCGAGATCGACGCGCATCCCGGACACGCGGCGGGCGCGGCCAGCCCGCACACGGCATCGCATCATCCTTCGCCGCCGAGTTCCCAGGCCTGAATCGCGGCCTTGCGGGTGTCGCCCCAGCGGTAGCCGCCGAGCACGCCGCTGGCGCGTATCACCCGGTGGCAGGGGATGAGATACGCGAGTGGATTGGCGGCCACGGCATGGCCCACCGCGCGCGCCGCGCGCGGCTGGCCGATGGCGCAGGCAAGCTCGCGGTAGGTGGCGAGCCCGCCCGCCGGAATCGCCAGCAGCGCGCGCCACACCTGAAACTGGAAGTTGCTGCCCCTGACCCACAGCGCGAGCGGCGCGGCC